>JBEKFN010000091.1:0-11963 GCA_050013295.1 Terriglobales bacterium | reverse complement strand
ACTGCCAGCCGCTCGGAAAGCCTCAGGTACCATCGCGCGAGCCAGCCCCATTTCGCACGCTGCCAATCAGTCCCATCCACCGAACAGACGACTTTCTTGCCCATTAAACGAGGCAAGGGCGCAAACAAAGTTGCACCGGTGGTGAAATAGTGCACTACATCTGCCTTTCGGAACATCACGTGGAGGGTCGAAAGGAAAGCGTGACAGATAGTGCTCAGGTGTTTCGACCGCACGGTGGGTAGCGCGACCAGTTCAACTCCTTCGTAAGAGGAACCGGCGTGACTGCTCATACCGGTGCGGTTGTAAACAACGACTTGGCGTCCCAACTTCACTAACCCGCGAGACAGCTCATCAACGGCGGTCTCGAATCCGCCAAAGCGTGCCGGAATGGCCTTGATACCGATCATTGCGATGCGCATATGAAAGAAGCCCCTGAAGGGTAATGAATCTGAATCTACTCGGGAGGTCCGAGGCCGATGCTGGCCAACGGAAATACTCTTAGGGCGGGAACGGTCCTAAGGACAGTCCGGTACGCTAAAAGGACCAACAAACTTGCCAGAGCCAAGTAGGCGAAGGTCGCGAGTACTCGATTGGTCCACGAGCTGCAGAAAATGAACCATCCTCCACAGACGCCGTAAACCAGCATGGTGCGCATCAGATTGCGGGTATTTCCCCCTGTGAGAGGCTGGAGCAACAGCTCGTTCAGCAACCACCACAGCCCGATTGTGCCCATCATTGCCAGCGCCATCATCGAGAGCTGCCCGGTACGGCGAGCCAGTGCCAGCAGCACGAGAGCAGACATCAGTCCGCCAGCACAACCCAGCAACAGCCGCGTTAGCTGGAGCGTACTGCGAAAGTAATTGCTGTGCAGGATGCAGATGACGGCCGTCATGCCAGTTGTCAGCATCAGCAAGCGAAGCACCGGCAAGCTACTCAGATAATTGGGCAGAAGCCGCGTGATCAGCCACTGCATTGGGAAATAGCCGGCCAAGCTAATCGCCCACAGTCCAATCAGGCAAGCCTCGCCCCACCAGTAGGCACGAACCCGAGTTTCCAGGCTGACCCCATCCGACAAATACGGGAACACGACCCGCGAGACTGAGAGGATGACCGTGTTGACAACCGCCAGAGCGTTGGCGGCAAAGGCATAGATCGCGAAGTCGCGGATCGGAAAGGTGGCACCAATAATGATCCGGTCCAGGGCTATTGTTACCCCGGTAAAGGCATTCGCCAGCAAAACGCCCCATCCCAGGCGAATGTGAAAGCTGGCAGAGGCCCATACCCGCCGTAGATCGATCGAAGCCACGTTGAGTTCGTGGCGTAAGGCAAACCATCCCCAGGCCCCCGAGGCCGCCGTTGAGAACACGAAGGCTGCTATGAGTGAACTTATGCTTAGGCGATGCCACCGTTGCAGTAGCAGGACCGAGACAAGCAACAAGGCCGGATTGGCCACTGTCACCACGGAGAGTAGACTGAATCGCTTTGATGCCTGCAGCGCGTACTGCCCAAGCATTGAGCAATTCCATACCAACGCGTACAGGGCCAGAGCTATCGCTAACCATCGGCGGCTGGCGTAAAGGTTGACCACAACGACCACAATCGGAGCCAGCAAAACCGCATGTTCCAGTAAGAGAAACACCATGCTGCCCGAGAGATCAGCGCGTAACCTCCTTTGCGGACGCGCCGCCCAGCGGATTAATGCGCCGTCGAGCAATCCAAAATGTAGTAGGCCGACAAAACTCCTATACAGGATGAAGAGCCGGTAGTAGCCATAGCCCTCGATCGTCAATAGTCGGGGCAGCAGAAAAGTTAGGACGCCATTGGCTGTTAGAGCCAGCAGGTTAGCGGATCCAAAAAGCATTACGTGACGCGCAAACGAGCCAGCAACTCGCGGAAGGATCGCCGTGCTTCGCTCTTGTGTAGCCGGAGCTGCATTCTCCACCAGAACGCTGGAGACCTCCGAGCCAGGAGCTAATTCAACTTTTAGGAACATGGCCACGCCGGGATGAACCTTTTCTATTGGAGCCGTTGCGAGTGCTCGATGGAACAGGAGGTCAATTTGTCGTCCGCATCGACAACGGGCCGGTATGAACCGGATATTAGCTCGCGGTATAAGGACTCGAAGTCGTGTGCGTATCGCTCGACGCGGAAATGCGCAGAAGCCCGTTTCAGCCCAGCGCTGCCCATGGCACGCGCGCGGTCTGGATCATCAACCAGTGTGACGATTGCGGCAGCCAGGGCATCGGCGGAACCGGGTGTGAATAGCAACCCGGTCTCGCCTTCGCCGACCTGTTCAACCGGGCCGCCATGTCGGGATGCAATTACGGCCTTCCCGGCCGCCATAGCTTCGAGAACCACCAATGGGCAGGGATCAGGTTCGGTAGAAGGCAAGACAAACACATCGAAAACGTTCATGACATCTCGAATATCGCTACGATAATCGCTGATGATGAAATTCTTGCTAAGGTTATTGGAAGAGACTGCATTCCGGAAGCTCACCATGAAATGCATCTCATCATCGAAAACACCGCCGACGGCCAAGAAGTAAACACCCTCTCTCTGCTTCGAAACCATCTGTGCGGCATCGACCAAGAGCAATTGGCCCTTCCAGCGGCACACTTTCCCTACCATTCCGACTAGAAAGACGTCGGGTGGAATCCCCAACTCCCGGCGGACCTTGTTGCCATTGCCATTTGCAAATGCTGCGACGTCAATGCCATCAAGGATCACCCTGATCTTGCCACCTTGACTGGGGCAATCCTCGAGTATGTGGCGGCGCACCGCATGAGAGACAACCGCGACAACCGTGGACAGCCTCGTCACTAAGGGATGCAGGATCTTGCGTGCGATCGCAGGTCGCGTGACTATCTCGTGGATATGCCATACATGGGGCCGCCGCATAAGTTGAGCCGCAAAGGCCCCGCAGGGAACTGCGATGGTATTGCTGTGAACCAATTCGACCTTATTCCGCCAGATCAGATACATTAGCGCCACTACCCCAGCCACGAAGCTCACGGCAAGCTTAACCAAGCCTGAAGCGGCAAGGTATTTTCTCCGGATCACAGCCATGCGAACGAAGCGGCACGCAATGCCCTCCCGCTCGAGTTTGGCGGAAAGGCGATTAATGTGGCGAGTATCGTTTGGCAGCACCACTAGCGGCCGGAAGCGCCTGCGATCCAAGCGCTTTATCAGCTCCAAGAGCGCAATGTCGCCACCGTAGAGATCATTGTTACCGTGGACGAACAGGATGTTTGCGGGTTCGTGTTCAGAATTCATGAGCTTGAGGCGGCTATGTACAGAGAGTCAGGCGGCGCCTCGTTCGGCAAACGCGAGCGCAGCACTCGTGCGGGAACGCCAGCAACGACTGAGTAAGAAGGGATTTTACCGCGCACCACCGCGCCCGCAGCAACGACCGACCCGCGACCCACGTGAGCACCATCCAGGAAAACCACGTTTGCCCCCACCCAGCAATCATCCTCAACCAAAATGCCCACACGGTTTACACCCTGAGACCGTATAGGAAGGTCGATCCGGTCGAAATTGTGGTTTTCGGAGTGAAATGACACGTGCTGACCCATGATGACATTTTCGCCGATCGTGATCGGACCGCCGGCGCCGATAAACGAATACGGTCCAGTAGATGAATTGTTGCCAAAATGTATTCCGTCCCCTAAGTGCGACAGCATGGCGGCGCAGACTATTGAGTACGCGCCAATCGCTACGTTATCGCCAAGCCTGATGCCGTTGATCGAGAGCCCATCGATAATAACGCCGCGCTCTAACGTGACTCCATTCCCAAAGTGCACCAGGGACGCGTTGCGTAAATTCACGTTGGGGGCGATGAATACAGGCTTGGGCCGTCGCTGCAAGAGAAGCGTTCTGAAGAGACCCCGTAGCATCCAGCTTAGGCGGAGGAGCATGACAGCCAGTATCAAAGATACAGGGATCCGGCGATCAATCTCGTACTTACGGCCTTTGAGCCGGCTGAGGATGCGTTCCAACTTGCTATAAATATCCATCCTGACCTTAGCTGAAGCGGGGCGCGACGGAGTTGGTTTGCTTCCAGTTCTTGTGGACCTGGATGCATCGTCGAAACTTCTCTCCCACCGACTTATCTCGAGTGATCAGATAGCGCACCCCAAATACTCCGATTCGTACGAACAAACCCAGACGCAAAATCGCGTCGGCAAGCAACTGCTCGGGATAGCTGGAAAACTTTCGGTGATATCTGCGAAAACCTGCGTAGATGTATGCCAGGCGGCTGGCTTCGTAGCCTCCGAAGTGAACATACTTGATGTCAGTGCAATGCACCGTGGTTAACCCATGGTCGGCCGTGTTGCGGCAGAACTCAACGTCGTCCCCGTAGAAGAAATTGCTCTCGTCCAAACCACCCAGCGCACGCCAGTTTTCGGCTGTAGTCAGCAGAAAAGAGCCCTCCACCCAATCCACCTGAAACGCCTTCAGACTGGGTTCGCCATATGGACGTTTTTGCGGATCTGACCAGAGCCAACCGAACTTCCAGAGGAGCATCGCCCGCGGGAAGTGACCGGTGGAGGAACGACGTTCGTGGTTTCCGCCGTACATCTCGGCGCCCACGATGCCAACGCGACGATCGGACTCGAGCAGTCGAATGGCCGGCGCGATGTCAGACAGCAATACTGTGTCAGAATTGAGCAGCAGATAATACTTCCCGCGCGCATAGCGCGCGGCAAAGTTATTGCCCTTGATGAATCCGAGATTTTCTTCGCTGCGCAGCAGGCGCACCCACGAGAATTCGGTTCGGACAAAGTCCGCGGTGCCATCTACGGAAGCGTTGTCCAAGAGAATGACCTCGTAGGGCACCGTGACCCTATCCCGAATCGAGTTGAGACAATCCTGGAGAAAATGCTTCGCGTTGTAACAAACGATCAGGACTGAAATTGTGGTTTCATTACTCATGGTCGCGAGTTGAGGACTGTTGATGCTAGGCATGTGATTTCATGGCGTAGTTCCAGCGCGGTAGTAATCTTCCGCCCTATGCTCAGGAGGCGGAGCATTCAACTTTGCGCGCGAATCTTTCGACGAAGATAAACATCAGGGGGATCCATAATGTAGCAAGGTAAGGAAACAAACTGCCGAAAACGCTAAATAGCAGCACATAAGAGTAGTAAGAGAACAGCAACACAGAAAGGGGTGACTTCTTCGCATACGCCCCGCGATAGAGCCAGCGGGCAAGCAGTCCGGTGGCAAACATGCCAGCGAAGATACCCACTATTCCGAAATCGGCGTAGAAGATTCCCAACAAGGATGCTGGTTCTCCGAGGCCGAGGAAATTGTGGCCGAGAAGCTTCTTGAAGAAGAGGTCGGAGCTGAGGTGATGACCCGGCGCAAGCACCGCGAAGGGCGATAGGAACAGCGCTCCGTATTGGAAGTTGCCCTGCGCGCCAATGAGAGCGCTAATATCGCGAAAGGTGGCGATGGGAGCCCTTATGTAAAGATAGCCCGGCGCGAAGGGCTGAACCCAGGAAGGAAAGCCCATGTCTGCTAAGGCAGTCACCTGCGAGTAGTCCCTGAGATACCCAGCGATTCCGATCAATGCAAAAAGAAGGACTGCTATCGCCGACAATGATACGAAGCGCCAACGGCGCACCATGTAGTGGCGAATGATCACCACAATCAGCGCTGGAATGAACACGTACCCGCGGCTGCCCATGGACAGGAGCATCACGGCAAACATCGCCGTTAATCCATAAATGAGAGTCGCGAACCTCTTGGTGCGCGGTCTGCTCCACAGGAACGCGAACAGCATTGGTATCACCGTCCAGAAGGCGCAGAGGAAGGTAGTGATAGCAATCATATTCTGCAGACCAATCTCAACTCGGCTCTCTGCCCAATCGTCGCTCAGAATCGGAATCCCGCCCTTGTGGACGAGGTAGGCGTACGCCGCTGTGCCGATTAAAGTGAGGACTCCCATTGCAAGCGCGAAACGACGGCCGTCCCAGGTCGTGGACAAACTCGTTTGCTGGTGTTGTCGTAGAACATCCTTTTGTTTAAACTCGACCGCCAGAATGTAACCTGCCAATCCGATGGCATAGTATCCCCACATCCGTAGGGGAATGGGTTCGAACAGACGGAAGTCAAGCGACGCCGGCAGAATGTCCAGAGAGCCGATGCCGAACCAAAAGCAGTAGATTGCAGGAAATAAACAAGCGGGGTGGAACAGGTCGGCTTTACGCGCCCCGAGCGCAGGCTTTAGCAGCAAGATGCCAGTGGACAGGAAAAGGCCGGTAAGAATCAAGTTGGAATGCGCACCCAAATTGAAAGTGGCCCACAACACAATCAAACCCATGCCAGCGATGATCCACGCTGACACACGCAACCCTTTGCCGGCGCTACAAGTTCTAAGATCCAAAACAGGGCTCGCCATCACGACTGGTAAATGCCCTCGACCGCGACAATTAGCACGTACATCAAGATCATGAGAATTATGAGAACCACAATAATGCTTAGTTGGACCGCATGGCTTCGACTTCGCGAAACTTGGTGAGGGGAAAGATCGCGCGACTGCATAACAGCCCTAGACATTAATGGACGTTGGACCGTCCCCATTCCTTCGCTTGTGCAGCAGTCCAACAGTCGAAGAGGCGCGGGCACCCCAGTGAGCGGCGACCTCTTTGGCTTCTCGACCCACTTCCAGCACGAACACCTTTCCGGCGTTCTGTGAATCGGTGCTTTCCCATAACGCGGTGCCGTAAATCCATGTGGCTCCGAACACGATCGCGAGGAGTGTCCCAAGCACCATGATGAACAGCCGCGGCGGGAACGACTTCTTCTCCGGCAGGTTCGGCGCATCGAGCACCTTGACCACCGGAATCTCTTTTGCCTCTTCGATCTTAGCCAGCTCGTACTGCTGAGTAAGCAGTTCGTAGACGGTTTCCTGGATCTTGGTCTCGCGATAGAGGTCCCCCCACTTCACGCCCAGCAAAGGTAACTGGCGAATCGAGGGAAACTCTTGCGGCGCACTAGACTTGCCGGCCGCCTGATCTGGAGTGTCGCCGCCGATCTTGTGGAGCTGCGACCGCAGTTCGCCTGCCCGGGCCTGTAAAGAGCGCACCCGCACGTTGTTTTTCGTGTAGATCTGCTCCAGGCCTTCGAGTTCCGACTGGGCCGCAATCATTTCGCCCTCGAGCCTGGCAGCGGCTTCGACCGTCGCTTTGGTCTGGGCGGTAACGTCAATCGTGGTGTTCTTGCTGGCGTACTCGCTGAACTGCTGAGACGCCGAATCCAGGTCCCGCTTCACCGCTTGTAAGCGTTGCTCGATGAACACGCGCTCGCGCCGCGCGGAAGAGGTTGAAACCTGCGCCACCAATCGGTCCAGTTCTTCGACGTAAGCCTGCGCCAGTCCGGCGGCGCGATGGGGGTCGCGATCCGTGACCGTGATTGTGATCACCCCGCTTTTGCGGTCTTCGGAGATGTCGCTGCGTTGTGCCAGGTTTTTGCGGGCCTCCTGCCAGTAACGGTCGTGATAAACCTTGCGCAAATCGAAGCGGTCGATGAGCCGGTCCTCGACGGTGCGCCCGTTCAGGATATCCACGAAGAGCGCGCCAGAACCCCGCATGCCCAATAGATCGCCGGCGAGCGAACCAAGCCCGAGGCCTCCCCTGCTTGCCATAGCCGCCATCATGGCCATGCCCGATCCGGATTGCGGATCGGGCGGCATGAGGCGGGTGGTCGATTCGTAGCGCTTGGGAATCACGAAGGCGACGATGGTTGACAAGATCAAGCCCCAGACGGTGGCACGTACCAGGAATCCGCGACGTTCCCACAGAAGCCAGAGCCATTCCGCACCGTCGCGGTCAGGCTCGAGGGCGAGCTGCTTGTCCTGGTAACTGGTAGGGACCGGCTCGATTTCCGGCGGGCTTTCCACCACGCGAGCTGTGGATTCATTCGTCTGCTTCACAATCTCTTCGTGGATGCTTGGCCGGCGTTATTGCGAGTCAGCGCGACAGGGCATACAGCGACTTCGTCATCCACATAAACCTCTCACGGACGATGGCGCCCGACGGAAACAGGGAATGCAGCTCTTTGCAGGTCATCAGCCGCAGTTCGTCAACATAAGCGGCCGCAGCTTCACGGGATGGTTTGGTAATTAGCCCCCAGACGGTTAAGCGGGCCAAGCGTCTCTGAAGAAATTTCGGAAGCCAATGAAAGCAGGGAACGAGCATGTGCATGTCGAAAGGAAAACGACGGTTGGGAGTCTGAACGAAGTAGCGCTTGGACATCCGTTTGATTTCGCCGGCTAGGAGTTTTTGCTTTTCATAACTCCCCAGGTGTTCAATCAAGGAGTTGCAGAAGACAACATCAAAAGAGTCATCGGGGAAAGGCAATCGGGTGGCATCGGAGGATCCGTGTACACGGCTTCGACTCGAAAATCCAATTTTGGCAAGCGCGGCAATCGGGGTATGTACATCCCCGATCGCACCGCCGTTCGCGCCGGGAAATAGATGGCGTTCTTGCTCACGTCAACATTGAAGGGATTGCTTTCGGGTACAAGCCCCTCTGCGTATAGCGTGAGCCAATGGCGGACATGCGGAAGGCGATAGGAGAAGTCGAGCCCTATGGTCCGCTTACCGGGATTTCGGCTGGCCGGATACTCGAAAGAGGATTTAGTAGCCACGTAGCTCTCCCAGATCGCGCCCAAGGTTAGCGCTCGGCCCACGCCGCCGAATTCAGTTGTACGCTCAACTCCGATTTCCCAATTTGGCGTGGTTTTGAAACTAATCTTTTCCCCGTGAATCAACGGTCGCGGGAGGAATTCATTGCCCGATAGTTTTCCAAAGAATAAATCGAATTTGACTACGCCGAGCCGCCGGAAAATCCAAGGAAGCGCAAAGGGCGTTCGGCTCGCCCGGAAGGTATAAATAGGTTCAGCATTGTCGCTGAGGAGCGGCGCGCCGCCCTCACCCGGGCCCCACCATAGGCTCTGCTTCCCAAACGAGAGATTCCATCCGTCTGCTTTCACTGCGGCGTAAGTGTCGAGCAGCCTGAACTGATCTACGGTGGCAAGCGGAACATCTGGTTGGATCGGGTTTTGGTCAACCATAGCGATCGCTTGTCGAACGGGGAGTGAATAGCCGGGTGCAGAAGGTGAGTGCTGATACTCACCCCGAACATAAAGGGTGAAGCGTCCTGCCGTGCCGTAGCCGGAAAAACCGTCGTAAGTGTTGAATCCCTCTTCATAGGGACGGCCGAAGTTATTGATAATGGTTTGGCCGAAATGATAGCTGTCGTTCAGTGCCGTTCCGCTGATCGATACATCTCGGGTGTAGATCGATTCAACTTTCGCCGAATTGTTCGATCTGCCGTTGAGGAGCCCCAATTCGAATGCGAATTCCTCTTCGAGCTGATGTTCAAGGGCAGCGATTCCTTCTGGAGAGCTTCCGTCTGCCTCCAGTTTACCTTTGGCCTCGTTCAGCAAGTTCGCGGTCTCAAGGCGAGTCCAGGGCCTTGACCCGAGAAACGTAGTGCCGATATAGCCCAGGCTCGCCAACTTCTCCACCGCCGGATAGACCCAGCTATCGAGAGGCACGTATGGCGATCCCATGTGGTCGGGATTGTGAACCTTCTCTTCAGTGTCTGAGTCTTCTTGATAGCTGCCCCATCCCGCGCCGCCGAGTTCGGGGTCGTGATGAGCGCGATAGATCTGGCGCGCAAAATACCATCCGAGAGCGGCACCCACTACGGCATCGGAAGAGAAGTGTTGTTTGCCGGTAACGCGCGTCACCGTCACCGTAGAGGCTAGGCCGTAAGCGGCGATCTTGGTCAGCGTCCCCGGATACTCATGCGCGACCACGCTCGCGACTGACCAGGCCACCGCGGAGTGCTCGGAGGGGAATGACGCTCCACCCTGAAAGAATGTCCCCTCTCCGTTTCCTCCAAGCGGCCTGGGACGCTGGGTCATGGTTTTGAACAAATATGCTACTGCCGTGCTATTGAGCGCGGCCTCGCCGGCTAGAAACCCGGTTTCGCGCAGATGGTCGTTGTGAACGAAATGTCCCCAGAGGTAAGAACCGCCGGCAACGCCGATGAGCGAATAGGTGGCGTATTCGGAAATCTTCTTGCTTCGGTCGATCTGCGAAGCGTCATCCGGAATCTGCCGCGAGATCGCCGCATCGTTTGCCATGAGCGTTGCTGTGAAAGCGGCGAAGGGAGCGAGAACCTTCGCATCTGGCCAGTGCAAATGAAACGGCGCTGTCCAGAACTGTTCCTGGTCGAGCGCGAGATGTTTGATAAAGGGCCTCACCAGCCGATTTTCTGGATCCTCACCAGCGGGCAAGAACGTCGTCTGATTCTCGCGGGGCGATTCAGTTTTCACCTCCAGCGCGGGCGAAGGCGTCTGTGAATCGGTCTGAGCGGTGCCTTGTTCGATCGCGAAAAGAGTTACTAGCATCACTGCAAACATCCAGAGTCTCATCCGCCTGCGCTTAGGGAATCGCAATCGCTGCAACCAACGCGGTAGACGCCGCGATCTGCGCGATGGACAAAACGTTTTTCATAGTACTGCTGCCAAGCGCGGGCTTCTCCGGCACCACAATCGTGTCGCCCGGACCCGTCGCCGCCGAGAGCACACCGCCGGACCAATAGCCGCCCTGTTTGCTCGTCACCGAGCCGTCCACGCGGACGATGAAGATTGCACCTTTGTCCGCAAGCCGGGTCGCGCCTCCCGCGCGGGATAGATACCAGCCAGCATTCCTCCCCGGCATAAAAGTGAGGGCGTTAGAGTTGTAGACCTGCCCGATGACCAGCACGGCTCCGGGCTGCTTGGGGATGGTGAGCGAATCGCCCGCGCGAAGCTCGATATCCTCAGGCGATCCCGCAAAGTCTTTGCGATCCGGGCGAAGATGTATGACAAGCCGCCCCGACACAGGAGCTTTTCGCAGGGCATCCAATACGCGCTGGCGTTGCAGCATGGCGGCCTGTTGCAATGCAGCTTCCTCCGTTCCCGACGTGGATGCCGCAGTCCTCACCACCGTGGATTCCTGCTCGACCCTCTCGATCAACTCCTGGCGACTCTTCTGCTGAAGTTCACGAACCTCGACTCGTTCGAATACCGCTGCGCGTGGATAGGCTGTCGGCAGGAGCCCGCCGGCGCGCTTCATTAGCGAGCTCAAGCGTTCGCCCGGCCTGATGCCATAAACACCTGGTTTGCCGACTTCACCGCGCAGGGTGACGGTCGCGCCGATATCGTTCCAGCTAGCCTGTTGGGGCACGGTCAACACATCGCCGTCGCGGAGCGGCAAATTCTGGTCTTCCCTTCCCGCGAGAGCGGCAGCCAGATTCAGGTCCTGGTGTCCGGCCGGCACGCGCTGCCCGGAAGAATTAGAGATCGCATAATGCGTCAGGTCGCCGCCATCGGGATTCGCGCTTCGCAGCAGTCCGCCAGCGCCCAGCACCAGGTCTGAGACGCTCATATTGACAGCGAGAGGATAGCGGCCCGGCCGCGCGACATCACCTTTTACGTACACGCAGCGTGGCGAAACTTCTTCCGGTTGGCGATGCACAAGGATCCGATCCCGCGGCTGAACCAAAACATTATTCAAAGGATCTCCCGCGAGTGCGTCACTCAAGTTGATACTAAAGACTCGTGTGGTCCCGTCTGACTGCCTGCGGAATAGCTGTCCCGAATCAAGCCAAGCATCCGGCGTCACTCCGCCAGCCTGATATATCGCATCGCGTAAATGCTGCTGGCCAGCCGTGTGATACGACCCCGGAGCGCGGACCTCACCGGTGATGAACACTTCTGGATCCGGCTCGAAGTCGTACCGGCCGAAAATGTGCACCGTATCGAGTGGCTCGAGCTTAGGCGCACTCTCGGGATGTTCGAGAGCGGTTGCCAGATCAAAGGTCTCGACAACTGGATGATAGTCCGGTGCATGCAGCCGAATGATCTCGGCATAACGGGTCGAAGGTTCCGGAAGCAGGTC
>JBEKFN010000090.1:0-15691 GCA_050013295.1 Terriglobales bacterium | reverse complement strand
TAGTCGATCCGCTGCCCAGTTGCGCACTCGTGTACTCGCGGCACTCGCCACCGGCAAATGGAAAAGCGGGATAACCGCGTATCCATCGAGCAAACTGCGCTCGGCTTGATACAGATCGTCCAGAGAGTTGCCGCGAGTCGTCGAGAACACCGGCTGCGGCAATCCCAGTTGCCGCGCGGCCTCAGTGAGCGAGGTGGCTGGATCGGGACTCGGCAGCACTGCGCGCACCAGGCGCATATCCTCTGCTCCCGACAACGATACTTGCACCGTGATGTCAACTTCCCGCGCGTTGAGCGCAATGCGCTCGACGATCAGTCGGGCTTGCGGGTCTCTCGGGTCATAACTTAGACCGTAGCTCAGATTGAGCGCCGGTTGCCGCGAGTCGGCGAGCACAGCCCGGGCGCGTTGCAGATTCGCCTGCGCGGAAAAGACTGCGGTGTAACCGGTCATCCAGTTGGGAAGAATGCTGGCGGCGGGTTCTCCCGCGCCCTTCAGCAGCACCGAGTGGATGGGCTTGCGATCAATGGCGAGTGCCAGCGCTTCTCGAACGCGAGGGTCCTGCGCCTTTGAGTTCGCGGAGAAAACCAGCGCCAGCAACTCTACGGGCAGCGACAATGAAGACGATGTGCTGTGCCGCAGCGATCCGTTGGCTGCTTGCGGGGCCGCTTCTATCACGTCGATCTTGTCCAGTTCGAGTGCGATGGCCTGGTCGTGCAGCGATTTGCCGAATTCGATCTCGACCTCATCCACAAAGGGACGCCCGGCCCAGCTATCTTCATTCGCGGCGAGCTTGAGCAGTTTCCCGGGCTGCCACTCGGCGATGAGGAACGGGCCGGTGCCGATGGGAAGACGATTTGTATTGCGCTTAAGCAAGAGATTGCGCGGCAGCGCGAGTTCGGCGAGCAGCGCAGGCATGGGCGTCTCACTCTCGATCGATACGGAATCCGCCGCTGCACGCACATTCCAGCCGGGGTGGATTGCGCCCAGAATCTGCGCGATGGCTGCGGGCGACGCCGCGCTGCCGTCGTGGAACTTTATTCCGCGCCGCAGCGTGAATTGCCAATACCGGGCGGTCGGGTCACTCTGCCACGCCACAGCCAGCGCGGGCTGCGGGCGGGCTTGGGCATCCAGCTTTACGAGAGTGTCGCCGATCAGCGAGAGCGTGCGCGCGGCGTCCCAGTAGTCGGCGGGCGTGGCGTTGGCGGGAAGGTCGAGCGCGGCGGGCGACGATTGCAACATTACGCGGAGAGTTCCGCCGTAGTGCGGACGCGTCGCCGCTGACGCGGTCGTTGACGCGATTAGTGAGATGACCAGGGCCGCGCCCCATAGGCAATGGGAAATCCAAAGTTTCCGCGACCGCTGGCAGTTGCCGAGCGTTGCTCGGCTTGGACGGGCGAGGGCGCCCGTCCCTCCACTAGCTGTTTCGGGGCTAGTTGCTGCACGAAACCGATACTCGATACGCCTCATACCATCCTGTGTCTTTTCGTCTTACTATTGCCGTTGCGCCATTGCCGCTGCTTTCCGGCCACAGCGCTACGATTCGCCCGTCGAACTCTGCCGCTGAACTGGCAGCCACTGGATCGCGATCGGGGATCTCGAACGCGCGCAGGCCGTCGCGCTCTGAATTTCCGGATGTCAGCTTCCCGCTCTCCGAGATCAGCAATTGCGTGCCCGTGCCGCACGTGGAGTGAACCGCGGCCAGATCGCTGCCCCATTTTCCGCCGCGGATTACCTGGTCAGTCATCCCATCCACGAGATGCAACGATCCATCCACCGCGGCGAGCACCCATAGCGTGTAACTCGATCGCGGAAGGGCGACAGCCGAATAGAACGAAGGAACGTTGGTGACTTTTCCGATGCCGGGAGATAGCGCTCCCGTGAAGAAATTGCGCGAGGCCGCATAGAAGGCGCGCACGCTGCCGTCGTCCGGCGTCAGGGGCCAGGGATCGTCAGTATCATTGCAGATGAGGAGCGGCGCGCTGGAGTTCGAACGGCAGAACGTTCCCGGCAGGTAAGCGTCGAAGAGGTGATCGCGACGCAAGAGCAGGCGTCCGCGCACGTCGCGGGGAAAAGTACGCGAGTGAGCGATGGGCGACGACGTTTCGAATTCCCACGGTCTTGCCAGATTCGCTCCCGCCGGATTCGCTCCCTGATGACGATAGATCGCGACCATTCGATCATCGAGCACGATCAGGCGCGATCCTCCCGGCATTTCGACGAGGGAGACATCGAGCATAGGGTGTTCTTGCGCGAACAGAAGAGCTGCTTTCAGAACGATCGGCATAGCGGCGGCGAAGGGCGTTCCAGTTGGCGGCCGCGGCAACGAGACCATGGCGACCTTTTTCTCGTCGGACCCAACCACAATCTCAGCCGTCCAAACGTATTCGCGCAGGCTCTCGGAGAGTACGACCTCGACTGTTCCCATCGCTTGCTCGGTTTTCGTGGCGTGCACGCCTTCTACGTGCAACTCGGCTTCGAGCGCGCTGCGCACCTCGCGCACTGATTTGTCGTCGAGCGATGAACGATTGGTGACCTCGAGTGCGAAGGCGCCGGGCCCGGCGGCCGCCGCGATCTTGTGGGCCAGTTGGCGGGCGGTGTCTCCCAAACCCGAAGCGCATAAAGAAGATGGAAGAAAAACCGTCATGAGCAGGAACGACGTCAGCCAGGCTAGCCGCAGACCGCTGGGCGTTCGAGTGGACTCTCGCGCTCGCATGTGTGGAATGCGCTGATTATAGCGCGTGGACGGCAGTGGCTTGTTCATAAGAAAGTTCTCAGTTCCCAGTTCTCAGTTCTCAGAAAAATCTCTGGCCGTGCGGTTTACTGAGAACTGGGAACTGAGAACTGAGAACTGTTGTCCCTCGGCTATTGTTGCGGTCTTCTATCGGATCCTTCCACGTCTTCCGCCTGGCTTACGTGGTTCGGAGCGCCCATACCGCGCAGCACATCGTTGGTGAAGAAAAACTTGCCGTCCGCCGGGACCATCATGATCTGCAACTTGTCGGAGAGGCGCTCGGCTACGATTTTGTTGATCAGCAGCGGATTCTGCTTCAGGATCGCGCTCTCACTCGTCATGCGCTCGGCGTCGGCAGAGGCGGTTAAGCGGATGCGTTCGGCCTCGGCTTGCGCCAGAAGTTTGCGGCGTTCCATCTCCGCTTTGCTGTCGATCAGCTTGGCCTCGCCGGCAGCTTCGGCATTCTTGACCGTTGCCTCCTTGCGCGCTTCGGCTTCGAGCTTCGATTGTTCGATCTGTTTCTGTTTCAGCGGGAGCGTGTATTGCATGGCATCGGACTCGCCCTTGGCTTGCAGGACGCGGACGGCGGCTTGTCCTTCGGCCTGTTTCACTTCTTGAACCTTGGTGGCTTCGGCGTCGGCTTCGGCGATTTTCACTTGCTTCTGGTGGATCTCGGTCTCGACGCCCATGCGGTCGTTCTCTTGTTCTTTGAGCAGAAGCGACTCGAGGCCCTGGGCGTATTCCTGCGGAAGTTCGATGTCACGCAGCATGACCTCTTTCACCACGATGCCGTCGGCGGCCAGCCGTTTTCGAATCATTTCGGCGGAGCGCTGGCGAACTTCTTCGCGCTTGGCGGAGAAAACTTCGCGCACCGTGTAACCCGGCACCAGTTCACGCCATGCGGTGGCCACCACGGGAGGCACGATTTCTTTTTCCAGCGGTTGCGGCAGGTTGGCTTCGATGTAGTCGAGGCGCTTGGGGTCAATCTGGTAACGGACGGTGATGGCGAGGCCCAGGGTGAGTCCTTCTTTTGCCTGGACGTGCAGGGCTTGGGCGTGCGGGGCTTGCACATTCAACGCTTCGCCTTTCGCCGCGCCTTTGGCGAGCGAATCTTCGCTGATGCCGGTGGTGAACAACTGGTCGCGCGTGTTGAATAGTTCGACGCGCTCGACCAGCGGCATCACGAAGTGCACGCCCGGATATAGAGTTCCAGCGAGCGTGCCTTTGGTCTGGCTCACGCGCACGCCGGCCATTCCGCTGGGGACGAGCACGATGCCCGCCGAGATCAAGAGCGGTGCCCAGGCCAGCATTACGAGCGCAACCGAGGTGCGCCAGCGGACTTTAGGACTAGGACCAGGACTAGGACTAAGTCCGGGCGCGCCTGCCTCCGGACCCAAGTGTGAACGTCTGCGCTGCCAGGCGATCAGCAGGTAAGCGTCGTAGGTGAGAATTCCAGCGGCGATCACGAACATCGCGATTCCCGCATTCAACAGCAAATACTTTAGCCA
Source organism: Terriglobales bacterium (assembly GCA_050013295.1). Classification (GTDB taxonomy): domain Bacteria; phylum Acidobacteriota; class Terriglobia; order Terriglobales; family Acidobacteriaceae; genus Acidiflorens. The sequence continues at coordinate 11,452 of JBEKFN010000090.1, read as the reverse complement.
CAGCATGCTGGTACTCCTTTCAATTCTCTTGCTCGTGTTCTGAAAAATCTTTAGGATTTTCTGGACGGCGCGCGAACGCGACGCGAACGATTCGTCCGAAGATAAGTTCTTCGATCAGCAGAGACACGGCTAGCGAGAACGTCAGACCGCCGATGATTACCAGACCTTGCAGCATCGTTTCCATGACTTGCCTCCGTAACCTTGACTGCTCTGAGACGAGGCAAGCCTCGTCTCTACAAGAAATGTGGTGCCTATTGCCCGTTGCCCGAGCTCTTTTCGGTCTCGACTTGCGCGATCGTCTCGGTCTCGGTTCCGGCTCCAGATCCCGTTTCGAAGACTGCCGCGATTTGCTCGTCGCGTTCCGCGCGAATCTGGACCGTGTCGCCTACGTCGACGATGGCGAAGAGTTCCTCGAGGTCGTGCTTGCCCATGCGAATGCATCCCGTCGATGCCGCTTTGCCGATCGAGTTCGGCTGGTTGGTGCCGTGGATTCCGTAGCTCTTGGCGCTCAGTCCCATCCAGCGCGTGCCCACCGGGTTGCCCTTGCCGGCGCCGATGATCTGCCCCTTGTGGTAGTAGGTTGGGTTGGTGACGCGGTTGACGATCTTGAATTCGCCAGCCGGACTCGGGGTCGAAGTCTTGCCGACCGCGACGCGATAAATTCGGACGACCCGTCCGTTTTCAAACAGCGCCAGCTTGCGGTCGGGAATGCTGACCAGAACCCAGTGCACGGTGGTTCGGGCGAGCGCGCCTTTGGCGAACTCAGGAGCCTGGACACGCGGCGGGGCGGAGACCGGCGTCTGCAAGGCCGCGCTCACAGTGGACATTGCGAGCACTGCTCCGAGAACCCAGAGTGCTTTTTTCTGCCTATTCGCTTTGTCGGTCCCCAGTTTCATCGCATCGCTCCTGTTCGCTGCCAAGATAAAAAGCAAATGGGGAGCCAGCAGTTAATCGATTGAAAATAAATAAGTTAATACCGCACGCGAGGCGGGGTTGCGTGTGCGCATAAACGCGGGCGTGTCCGGTGTGACACGAGGTTTACGTCGAGATGGCTCGCATTTCTATACGGTGGGTTTCAGCTTGCGCGCGGGTGACATTTCGCCGCGCGATGCGCGGATTCCTTCGGGCGAGGGGAAGAAGTGCAGGGCTCTAGCCAGCGAGGACTCGATGAGAGGGAAGAAAAAAGCCGCCATCGGATTTGCCCTGATGGCGGCGAACAAAGGAGCACGAGAAAACTTTGCTTGCGAGGACGTCAACAGCCGATCGCGCGTTAGCCGCGCAGCAGTTTGCGCCGCACTATTCCTGCGATCCCGAGCAGGCCCGTCGAGAGTAGAATCAGGCTACCCGGTTCCGGGGCGAGTACACGCCCTCCAATCACTTGATCCCCACCTACCCAGTTCTGGGCTTTGCAACAAGTCGGCTGATATCCCTGACCCGGGAAAGCGATGCGCCCGGTTCTGTTGGCCGCGCCATTGCCCAGCATAACTCTTCCAGCAGGCAGCCCGCTCAGGTGAGCATTCCAGTCACGCGACGGGTGGCTGTTAACCGCGTCGAAGTTCATGGGAGTGGCCTTCCCACTGTTAATCGAGAAATGGCCGGGAGCAGTGAAGGCACCGCCGAGGACGCTGGTGCCGGAGTGAAGTAGCGTCAGATTGACCGGGATGGAATTGGCCAAGGCGAGCGTGGACAAGAACAGGGCTACTACCAGTGACAAAATATAGTGGCGGCGCGACATGGGAGGTCCTCCAAAGCAAATTTCAAACTCGAATAGCCGAGTTCTCGGCAAGTGTCCTAGAGGGGAGGACGTGTCTAGAAGTGCAATTGCGGGGCCAATAGGCGTATCAGTTTGTGTTTACTACTGCAAGCACTTACCGAGGGCTGGAAACGGGATAGTGAAAAACTGTGCAGAGGTTTGTCCGCATTGAATTCACTCAGCACTTCGACTGGTTCTGTTTCCGCCGACGACGAACACTATACTACTGACGCGGGAAAATGCAAACAGGGCAAATCTTATTGTTGACTATTCAGTCAGTCATTGATAATGTTGGCTGTGGATACGGGGCTTACGGATGTCACCGCGGACTCAACAGCAATGGGCAGAAATGCGATTAAACGCCTCCGAGAAAATTATCTCGGCAGCCCTGGACGTTTTTAAGCAAAAAGGCTTCCACCGCGCCTCGATGGAAGAGATCGCAAAACAAGCGGAGGTTTCAAAGGGCCTTGCTTACAACTACTTCAGGAGTAAGGAACACTTACTTGCGGCGGTCATGGAGCGACGTTTCAATGAAGCCGAAGGGTTAATCCAAGGGATCGACGAAATAACCGGTGCTCTCAACCAGCTCGCTACCATCCTGGATCGCCTTTTCGACAAGGTGAAGAAAGACACCATGCTCTATAAGTTCTACCTGACAGTCTTTCTGCAGCCCGACGCTCCTGAGGCGATTCGACACATCGGGAACACGTCAGAGAAGATTCGGAGCCAGTGGGCAAAGATTTTCGAAGTTCATCGAGCAATCTTCTCCGATCTCGGGGTCACTGATCCGGAGGCGGAAGTGATCTACTTTCGCTCGCTTACTACAGGCATAGTCGCCGAATATGTTATGGAACCAAAGAATTATCCTCTTGAAAGAATGAAAGCGCATGTCCTTCACACGTACGGAATGAAGAGAGGAGGAGGGGACTGAGATCTCTAAGCAGGTTCCGAGTCGAATGGAGGAAGCTAAGCTCTGCATGAGTGAACAGGGAGTCATTGCAGAACACCGCTTTCTTGACCGGTCTCCAGACGGGGACTTCATTATTGTTTATTGGAAAGCAGAGGATCTGGCAAAGGCCAGGGCCGTGTTTCAAAGCTCCACGAAAAAGATGGATCTGGAGATGATCGAAATGGTCGACTCGACCTGGGATCGATCGCAAGTGGCTAGACTTGAGCCGGTCATGGAGCTTTGAATGGATCTGCCAATGCCAATGAAACCGGTGTTCATAGTGAGTTTCAGAACTTGATCGTGCGCTTTGCGGAGGACGGCGCGGATGTTCAAAATTCCGGTTCTTAACATAACAGAAGACCACAAAGCTAATTTGTGGTGCGGCATGACCTACGGCACGTTCCCGTCGATGAGCAACGACGAACCTCTGCCGCCGATCCAGGCGTCCTCGCTGGTGCCCGCGCTCGCGTCTTCGCCAATCCCGTTCTCTGCGGTTGAGGGAGAGCACACCGCAGCCACGCCTGACAAAATTGCTGATGAGCGCTAATCCGCCGCAGATAACGACCACACCCGACTTACCGGAACTGGTATCCGGGCTTAAGTTCGCAGCGATAGGATGCGGATTGGTCCTTGTCCACTGCGACGTGACAATCCGCCCATCGCAAGAAAAGATTTGGACCAAGGGGAAAGACAATGGCTTCACCATCGAGTTCCGCTTCAATGCTTGGACCTTCCGCCGCAGGCGGCAGGCTGAAATTCAAGGCTCGCCCAAAAATCACGGGATAAGAATCCCGCACTATGTCGCTGACCATGGGGTGAACCACCTCGGCCTCCAACAAGAAAGTGGCCGTGTCCGACCAATTGCGAACTGACACGTTAAAGTAGCGTCCGTCCCCCGAAAGATCTTCAAGCTCGATCTTTGCGAAAGGGCAGGGGCCTGCGATGCAAGAGACTCTTGCGTTTCGGAACTCATTCCTCTCCCCAGCGTCGAGCGACATGGAGCCGATCGCTGCCTTCCACTTGCCGTCGGGAGAACACGGAGGCCGATTGTGGCAGGGTTGGTTCCCCGTGTTGGCGACCTCGAACGTCTTCACTGCGCTTCCCACATCCGCCTCGGTTGTAGCCTTCACCGAATACCTTACCCGGGCATTGGAGACCGCAACCGCGGGATGATGAGGTTCCGCGTTCGTTTCCTGCCGTATGGGCGCCATACGAGCGATGTAAATCTTGTCGCTAACAATGTCGTCCCATTCCAGCGGGTGATAGTCCTTGTGACCGAATTGCAGCGTGAGCGGTTGTCGCCGCCGGAGTCCCTTGGGCAGAGTGATCTTGAAGTAACCTGAAGCATCAGACTTGGAGGTCCCGCTCCCTAAATCATTGATCGCGGTGATTTCGACGTCGGCGATGGGCAACTGTTTATTTGGGTCGCTGTCCAGTCTCAAGACCGCGCCCTTCAGAATGATCGGCTGCCGCCGGCGCACGAGGACAATGGTCAGGACCGTTGCCAAAATCACGAGAGCTGAAATTGCCCAAATCGCAGTCTTCTTTCTGGTACTCATGTTTCTGGTACTCATGCCTCTGGAACTCATGGCGTGACCCTCGGCTAACATTCTCATTCTAATGACGCGCTCTTCTATATGCAGGGTTGCCGGGTCACCCGGCGAGGCCATCGATTCTCCCTCAGAAATTCTCCATCAGACCCGCATTTCACACCCGAATGCAGAACATCTAAAATTAAACGGATGGGCGAGAACGAAAAGACGAACTGCCTTTCGCGACGGGACCTGCTGTTGCGGATTGCGTGGGGCGTGAGCCTGTGGGGATTGTCCGATATATCAAAGTTGTTTTCCCCGCTGGCGGCGGCCGAGAAACGGCACAGTCGTCCACAACCTGCCCCGGCCCCAAGCTCTCTTTCGCAAGGCGATGATCAGTTCCTCGAGGAACTGGAGAAGGCAAACTTTCAGTATTTTTGGGAACAAGCCAGCCCGCAAACTGGGTTGATAAAGGATCGATGCAATGTGCGGGCGAATGACAGCACCGCAGTCGCGAGTATTGCGGCAACGGGGTTTGGGCTGACCGCTCTTTGTATCGGAGAAAAGCGCGGATTCGTTTCGTTTGGCGATGCGCGGGAGCGAGCTTTTGTCACTCTGCGCTTCCTCGCGAAGAAGATGCCCACTCATCGAGGATTCTTCTACCACTTCGCCGACCTCAACACCGGCGAACGAACGTGGGATTCCGAAGTCTCTTCGGTCGACACGGCTATTCTGCTGTGCGGAGTCCTCACCTGTCAGCAACACTTCCAGGAGCATTCCGAAATCAGTTTTTTGGCCTACGAGATATTCAACCGGGTCGATTGGACTTGGTTGTCGGAGGACACGTCGCTCTTGCCGCATGGGTGGACGCCCGAAATCGGCTTTCTCCCCTATCGTTGGGATTACTACAGCGAGATGATGATGATGTATCTCCTGGGATTGGGATCGCTTTCCCATCCCTTGCCCGTAGCAGCCTGGGACGCCTGGAAGCGGACCATCTTTGAATATGATGCCATTCGCTATATCGGTTCGTTCGCCCCTTTGTTTGTGCATCAGTACTCCCAGGCCTGGTTTGATTTCCGCGATAAACGCGACAAATACGCCGACTATTTCCAGAACTCGAGATTGGCTACGGACGCCCACCGCCTATTCTGCACAGATCTTGCCAAGCAGTTTCCCGATTACAGCGATGATCTCTGGGGCATTACCGCCTCCGATTCGGACAAGGGCTATGTGATATGGGGAGGTCCGCCCGCGATGGGGCCGATTGATGGAACGGTTGTCCCCAGTGCGTCGGCGGGTTCCCTGCCATTTCTTCCGCAGCCCGTAATGCGCGTCCTCCGCAACATCAAGGATCATTATGGAGGGGCATGGTGCCAGTATGGATTTGTAAATGCCTTCAATCCGCTCAAGAATTGGTATGACCGGGACGTGGTTGGCATCGACGTGGGAATCACCATGCTCATGGCAGAAAATGCCCGTACGGGTTTCGTTTGGGATACCTTCATGAAAAACCCGGAGGCGCAGCGCGGCATGGCTCGCGCTGGCTTCAAGAAGTACCGCCCGTCAGATAAGGATAAGGATAAGAGTGAAGCCCGCCTGACAAAGTAGTTCCGGCTACTGCAACTCAACCAGTGCCATGCCCTGCGCAGGCAGCGTCAAGGTCAGCTCGCCATTCTGTATTGGGCGGGCTTCCGGCGTTGGAAGTTCCGCAGCCTTACGCAGTTCCTGGATCTGCGCCTGGGTGGGATAACGCGGAGCGCCCATCTTTTCGTAGGCGGAGTGAAAATCTCCATGATCGCGGTCCACGCGGGCGATCAAGGCTTGCCTCGCATTCGTGCCTTTCAGTTGCACTGTGAACGTTCTCGGAGAACCGGTTTGCTCTGGCGACGCGTAGTTCCAAAGCGCGAGCACTAACGTACCGTCCTGCCTGCGCGTGAGCAGCGCGAAATCAGAATCGAGCTGGATCCGCTGATCTCCGAGCCGGTGCAGCAGTTTGAAGGCGTTGAAAGCCGGCTTGGGAATGCCATCCTCCGCAACCAGTCCATAGCCGCCATAGAACGGCGTTTTCACCACACCCTGCTCTTCGAACACATCCGAAAACGTCCAGTAAGACATGATATCCACCAAACCGTCGCATTGGCGTATCGTGTCGGCTAGCCAGGGACCCATGTAGATGGAATCTGTAACCTCAGGTTCCGTCTTGTAGCTGGCGTTGAACTCGCTCCAGATCAGCGGTAGATTTGGCATGCTTGAGGTGGTGATCTGGTTGTGAACTTTCTTCACCGCGCGGCAGACCATCTGATCGCGAGAAATGTCTGCGGGCGAGCCGAAAATGTCTTGTGCGAGATCATTGCCATACACATGGGTTGAGGCGAAGTCCGCCGGGATTTTTTTATCCGCACAATGGCGGATGAAGGCGTCGACCCACGCGGCTTGCGCGGTCGCGGGACCACCGACTCGCAATCGCGGACTGGTCGATTTGATGGCGAGCGCGGTGTGGTCGTACAGCTCCCAGTAGCTGGCCTGCTTTGGCTCCCCTGCCCAGAAGTCGAGGTTGGGCTCATTCCACACTTCGAAATACCACTGCGCAACCTCATCGATGCCGTAGCGATCCACCAGATGCTGCGTGAAGGCCGAGATCAGGCCGTCCCAGTGGCTCCAATCTTTTGGCGGGGAAATATTAGGTTTGTACCAGAAGCTGTGGAGGATGTTTCTGGCTGCCAGCTGCTTGGGCATAAAGCTGATCTCAACAAAAGGGCGCACACCGTTCGCGAGCAAACCATCGTAGATCTGGTCAATGTAGGAGAAGTTATAGACGGAGTGTCCCTGGCCATCTTCGTCATAGACACCAACATCATCGTCGAAAATGCCGTGGAAACGCACGTATTTGAAACCGGTGATTTGCTCAACCGCACGTAAGTCACTCCGATAGCTGTCACGCAGGGCCAGTATCGCGCGCCCCGAACCAAACATCTGCTCCCAAGAATGGGGAAAGGGATGCCCGGCCGCCTTGGCATCGATGACGATCACCTCCGGTCTGGGGCCCAGTTGCGCGTGAATCAGTTGCGCGTTGATTCTGGGCATTGTCCGCGAGAACGTTAAGAGAACGGCGAGGCCGATGCCAATGCCGACGATGACGCGCCAATTCCGCATCGCGGTTCTCGTCAGTCCGGGCCGGGCATTCCCCCGCTCAGGTGGCTTCATGCTGCCTTGGTGTGCTTCCTAGCGATAGCTGGAGGCCTGCATCTCAAACATTTCGGCGTAAAGACCTCCCAGGCTCGACAGTTGGGCGTGATTCCCTTCCTCGACAATTTTGCCGTTGTTGAGTACTACGATGCGATCAACCATGCGCACGGTAGAGAATCGGTGTGAAATAAAGAGCGCCGTTTTGCCGGCGGCAAGTTCGGAAAAGCGACGAAAAACTTCCAATTCGCTGCGCGCGTCGAGTGCGGCCGTCGGTCGAGAATCAGGAGTTGCGCGTCGCGCAAATAAGCTCGTGCTAAAGCGACTTTCTGCCACTCGCCGCCTGAAAGGTCCACTCCGTGATCGAAGCGCCGGCCCAGCATTTGTTCGTAGCGCTCAGGCAGTTGTCCGACAATGCGATCCGCCATGCTCTTCCGTGCTGCTGTCTTCAGGAGTTCCAGGTTGTTGATTTCCTCGACGCGGCCAACCGCAATATTGTCGCGGGCGGTCATTTCATAGCGCATGAAGTCCTGAAAGATCACGCCCATCTCACGATGGAGATCTTCCAGGTCGTACTCCCGAAGATCGATGCCATCGAGCAGGATTTGTCCTTCTGTAGGGTCGTAAAGCCGGGTAATCAACTTTACGAAGGTGGTTTTGCCCTGCCCGTTTTCGCCAATCAGCGCCACACGCTGTCCTGGACGCAACTCAAAGTTCAGGCGGTTGAGAATCAGGCGTGTGCTTCCGGGATAGTGGAAGGAGACATTCCGAAACTCAAATCCACGTACCATCGGTCGAGGCGCGGGCAGGGCATTGGGCTTGGAGCGAATCGTCGCTTGCATCCCAAAAAAGGCCACCAAGTCGGTGAGGAACAGCGCCTCGTCGGCAATGCCTGCAAGGGTCGAGAAAAATTGTTGAATGTTGCTGCTGGCCTGCAGAATCGCACCCGCGAGAAACGTCAATGTACCAATGCTTAGAGCGCCGCTGACCGTGCGCCAGATGACGAATACATACGCCGAGTAGTAGCCCATGGTGCCGATCACCGACAAGAACGCGCCCGCGATCAGCTTGCGTCGGGACAAGGCGATGTTCTCTTTGTAGATCGCGTCGCATAAACGGGTAAACCGCTCGCGTAGGAAATCTCTCAGCCCGAAGAGCTTCAACTCCTTCGAAGCTTCTTTGCTTCCGCCCAGGACCCGCAAGTAGTCCAGTTGCCGCTTCAGCGGCGTCTGGCGGAAGTTCTTGGCATAACTCAGGAAGGCAAAATGGCTCTCGCCTAGGAACGCCGGAACCACACCCGCGATCAGCAGGAGCATCAGCCAAGGAGAGAACACTATGATCGAGACCGACAAGGTTAGTGTGGTGATGGCCTGCTGCACCAACCGTCCCATGGCTTGAATCATGCCCAGCCGGTCCGTTGCCTGCACTCTCGCCCGCTCTAGACGGTCATAAAAAACCGGATCCTCATAGGCCAATAGATCCAGTCCAGCCGCCTGATTCATGACTTGAATGCTGGCGTAGCGGGTGTACTTGTCCGCCAGCAACGAATCCGAGTAGTCGATCGCCCGGATGAGAATGCTGGTTAGAACAGCCAGTGAAAATTCTGCTGCCACCAGCCACCAGAACTGGCGCGGCACCGGCTGATGGGTCGAGGCCGCATGGACGATGCCATCAATAATCAGCTTTGTGATCCATAGCAACGCCACCGGCAGGAGCGATGAGAGCAGGCGAGCAGCTAGTCCAAACACTACAACCGCCGGGCCGGAGTCCCATACGATCTTGAGAACAGCCGGCACGTTCCGAAGGGCCGAGAGACGCTCTCGCCACCCTAGCCAGAAACTTTGCTGCTCGGCCATATTTGAGTCTCTTCTTTCTTCCTTCGAGAGTTTTCCAAATGCCAGATAGACGACCTCATTCGTTGTTATTAGTTATTCTTTATTAGGACGGAAACGCTCAATGGCACGGGGCGTCCTGCTGTACATCACCGAGCCGCTGATACCGATTGTAGGCCGGAACCTCCTTTTTGGTTTCAAAAACGGCACTAATCATATACCCACCCTGCTGTTCGCTGATAGTGCGAAGGAATCTTCATCCCGATTCGCCCCTACGGTACGAAATTGCGGAGCAGCACAGCCGAAATTGCGCCATCTGCGGCCCACTCTTGCCACACGTCCCCCTTACTCAAAAGCTGTAAACCGATTCCCCTGCTAAACTAACCGCCATCTTTCTATCCCGTCGGAAGCGGGAGCAGAGCAATCCGACCCAGCATCGCCCCGAACCGCCGCCGGTTCAGATATCCTTCCGCCAAGAGTAGCCAGTAGTAACGCGCATGTTTGACCAGCCGTCCCCCGGTCTTCACCAGTCGTTGCTGCAGGCTCGTGAGCGACCAGTTCTCGATCCCTCGGGGGTAACGCCAGCCGCCGCCACAAACTCCCCGGGTTGTAGGCCAGCAGGCTCAGCGCCAGCCGCACTCGGTTTGAGCGGAACCGATGGCAAGAGAGCCGCGTCATCTTCACCGCCCGCTTCCCCTCTTTGATCCACTGCTCCGCTGTCCCCCGCTTGAAGCCCAGCCCATTTCGAGTTTGTAAAACACAAAGCAATACACACGCATCGTTTCCATCCTCGGGTTAACATCGAGCCGGCGGGAATAATCGTGGATCCCGGCGAAGGAGCCGTTTGCGCGGAGGCGTCACCTGTGTCGGTCTTCGAACTGACGTTTATCTTGGCCAGCCCGAAATCAAGATCCTTGGCGTGCCCGCGTTCGGCGACAAAATATTGGCAGGCTTGATGTCGCGGTGGACGATCCCCTTACGGGGTGGAGAAGTCGGCGGTGAGCGACAGCTTCATCGAGGCCAGCCGGGAGAAGTTGCAGGAGTTGATGGAACGTCCGCCGGGCGAGTTGCGACTGTGTACGGTGCTGATCGACGGCACGCCGTTCCGGGAAAAGGTTATTGTGACGTTTCCGCGCTCAGCAACTTTGGCCCCTGCTTGATCTGGAAGTGCCCATCAACCGTCTCCCAGACCCAACCGGAGTAGCCGTATCCCCCGACCGGCTTGGTGATAAATGCCCCGCGCCACGCCTCCGCGCGCTTCTCGTTATACGCGACCGTACCGAACTTCCCAAAGGTGTACGCGGGCACCGGATGGCAGTAATCGCAACCCAAAAGCTCCTTCGCCACCGCTGCCGCCTCGCTGCCGCCGTACACCGCCGCACGTAATCCGTACTTGTGGTTCTTCGCGCGTGCCAGCACCTCGCCGGCGGTCTCGAAGCACGACGTGAAGGCCACCGGTGCGAAGACCTCCTCGCGCATGCCCAGCATGTTATCGGCGCAGTCCTTCACCACGGTGGGATAGACAAGATTGCCTTCGATGCGTCCACCTACCAGTACTTGGGCGCCCTTCTCCAAGGCATCATCCATTTGCTCGTGGAGGCGCCGCACCGCTACCGTGCTCGCGACCGGCCCGATGTCGGTCTTCCTGTCCGCCGGATCGCCCACTACCAAGTGCCCCACCCGTTCAACAAACCGCTCGAGGAACTCCTGATAGATGCTGGCTTGGATGAAGATCCGCTTGGGCGCGGTGCACGTCTGGCCCGAGTACATGAACTTCGATGCCATCAGGTCGTCAAGCGCCAAGTCTAGGTCGGCATCGGCGAATACGATGAATGGGTCCTGCCCCGGCCCCTCAAATACCAGCTTCTTGCCCGCCGCGCGAAATGCTTCTTCGTAGGGCAGGATGTTCTCGTCGAATCCGAATGCCACCGCCGCGGTCACTTCGGGATCTGTGAGCGAGTCCTCAAGCAAGCTCTTGCCGGTCCCGCCATAGAACGCGATTGCATCGCCGAAAATCGGCCGGTAGAGGTCTTTCGTCAACCCCATGATGCGCCGCCCCTTGGACGAAAACTTCACGGTCAGCCGGTTGCCGACGATATAGATCGAGGTGATCGCAGTATTGAGCCATGCGCTGCCGTTGTACGACAGCATCAGATTGACACGCGCCCTGGGACGCAGGGGCAAGCGGTCTCGCAAAAAT
>JBEKFN010000089.1:0-12067 GCA_050013295.1 Terriglobales bacterium | reverse complement strand
GTTGGCCATGTCCCGGTTCTTTTAAAAGAAGCGATCGATTTTCTGGCCGTAAAGCGTGGCGGAACTTATCTGGATGCCACGGTGGGCTTAGGCGGGCACAGTTACGAAATCGCAAGACGCCTCGGCGCACCGGGACATTTGATTGGCTTCGATAAGGATGCGGCGGCGCTGGAGAGAGCTGGGGCAGTTCTCGGTTCTCAGTTCTCGGTTCTCAGTGAGGGCGCTGAGGGATTGGCTGCGGGGTGGACGGGCGAGGGCGCCCGTTGCTCCATCACGCTGATTCATGGATCGTTTGCGGAAGTTGGTGAGCGCGTTGCTCCGGCTTCGCTTGACGGGTTGCTGGCGGACTTGGGCGTTAGTTCGTTGCAGCTTGGCGACGCGGCGCGGGGATTTAGTTTTCAGGCGGAAGGACCGCTGGACATGCGGATGAACCCGATGTCGGGCGAGACCGCCGAACAAGTGGTAAACCACAGCGACGAGCGCGAGCTGGCCGATGTGATTTACGAATTCGGTGAGGAAAGGAGGTCGCGGAGAATCGCCAGAGCCATTGTCCGGTCGCGGCCGATACGCACGACGAAGCAACTTGTCGAAGTGATATCAGCCGCGGCCCGGTCAATGAAACATGAGCGGATTCATCCGGCGACCAGAACCTTTCAGGCTCTCCGAATCTTCGTAAACCGTGAACTGGACGATCTGAAAGCACTGCTGGAGGCGGCGCCCCGGGTGCTGAAGCCGGGAGGAAGGCTGGTGGTGATCAGCTTTCACTCGCTCGAAGACAGAATCGTCAAGGATGCGCTTCGCGGGGGCGCGAAGCAGGGCTGCTACCGGCTGCTGACCAAGAAGCCGGTGACGGCCGGCGAAGAAGAGATAGGTCGCAATCCGCGGTCGCGCAGCGCCAAGATGCGCGCCGCCGAAAAAGTTTGAGTTGGGCACATTTTGTCAGCCCAGTTTAGTTTGCCCTGGAGAAACTGCCGGGCTCCCGGTGCGGTGAAGGTAAGGCGCGCCGGGTAAAGAGTTTGGGAATGGCGGCCGTTCCGTATGAAGAGGCCGCAACTCTGTGGTGGAATTTTCCCGGGGCGGCCAAGAAAAGACAGAACAAGGCCGCGTCCGGAGAAGAAAACTGGAATATTCGAAATGACATTCACTGGCACTCTTATTGAAGATCTGATGGCAACGGTCGAGCGCGTGGAAAAGAGGGCGCGAGCGGACAGAGCCTTGGTCGTCAACGCATCGGCACTCGAACCCAGGGTCGTCGAACCCGCGGTGGTTCAACCTGTGTTCGCTGAACCTGTGTCCGTTCAACCATGGTTCCCTACCGTTCAGGAAAACGCAGACTACGATTCGAAATTTATTGGAGTGGCATAATCATGAGCGCCTTGGCCATCGAAAGCGCAGCTCCTTTCAGTCGGCGCAAGTCCTGCTGGCTGGGGACCCCGGAAATTTATTTTCGCAAGACCATCGATAACTCACGCCTGGTCAAAGTCGAAGATCCGCGCCGCGCGAGAGAGATGAAATCCTTCGGACTAGCGCTCGGTTGCTTGTTCCTGCTGGTGATGGGATACGCGCTGCAGCATTTCCGCGCAATTGAATACGGGTACAAGATCGAGACGCTGCGGTCGGAGCGCGAGGGTCTCACGGAAATGAACCGGGCCCTGCGCCTGGAAGAGGCGTCGCTGCGCGATCCGGAGCGAATTGATGTAATGGCGCGCAAGCTCGGCCTGCAATCGCCGCAGCCTGGCCAGGTGCTTCGCATGGACGCCGCCAGCGATGCGGCTGCACCAGTGATGGCCAGCGTGACTCCGGTCGCAGTCGTGTCGGCGCAGTAGTTTGATCACAGCCAAGTCCGCGGGCGGGGGCGCCCGCGCCACATTTTACGCGGCGGCTCTCCGGGGCCGCCGAAAGTTTCTGAGGACTGGAAGTGGCGGCGAGTACCTCTTCGAACGACGCAAGATTCAGGCTCTACGCCTTGTCTGGATTGCTGTGCCTCTGGCTGTTGACGATCTGCCTGCGCCTCGTTTATCTGCAAATCTTCTGCTACGGCGATTTCGAGCGCCGCGCGCAGCATCAACAACAACGCAGTTTCGATCTCTCGCCGAAGCGCGGCGTTATCTACGATCGCGCTGGGCGTGAGCTGGCTATGTCCATCCAGGTGGACTCGGCTTTCGTGGTGCCCTCGGAAGCTCCCGACCTGGCCAATACCGTCAGCTTGATCTCGCGCATTACGCAAGACGATCCGCGCGTTGTGCTCGCTGACTGCAGCGCCCACAAGACCTTTTGCTGGGTGGCGCGCAAGGCCGACGCCGAATCGATTGAGCGCATCCGCGCGCTGAATTTGCAGGGCATCCACTACCAGAAAGAGCCCAAGCGCTTTTATCCCAAGCGCGAACTGGCGGCGCAAATTCTGGGCTATGTTGGCACCGACGATCAGGGACTGAGCGGACTGGAGAGACAATTCAACCAGCAACTGCAGGGCAAGCCCGGCAAGCTGATGATTTCCGTCGACGCGCGCAAGCGCTGGTTTGCCAGTGTTGAAAAGGAGCCCGAAGCCGGCAATAGCGTCGTCCTCACCATCGATCAGAACATCCAGTACATTGCCGAACGGGAACTCGAGCGCGGGATGGAAGAGACCCACGCCATTGCCGGCACGGCGATCGTGGAAAATCCTCACACCGGCGAGATTCTGGCGCTCACCAACCGGCCCACATTCAATCCGAATATTCGAAAGGAAATTAAGAACGACGCCCTGAAAGACCGCGCCGTCAGCGACATCTACGAGCCCGGCTCGACTTTCAAGATGGTGACTATCTCCGCCGGACTGGAAGAGAAGATTACGCGACCGGACGAAATGTTTGACTGCCAGATGGGATCGATTGTCATCAATGGCATGCGCATCCGCGACAGCAGGCCGCATGGAATGCTCTCGGTCTCCGATATTATTGCGGAGTCGAGCGACGTTGGCGCCATCAAAGTCGCGCTGCGACTCGGCGACGAGCGGCTCTATAAATACATTCGCGCCTTCGGATTCGGTCAGCGGACAGGGATCGAGCTGCCAAGCGAAACGCCGGGCCTGACGAAGCCGGTGGGACGCTGGTCGAGAGTTTCCATTGGCGCGATTTCCATGGGCCAGGAGATTGGCATTTCGCCGCTGCAGCTCGCTTCCTTGATTTCGACGATTGCCAACGACGGCGTGCGCGTCCCGGCACGCATTGTGGCAGGCACGATTGCGCCGCAGAATGCTCCCCAAACGATCGTGTTCCAGCCGGCCGAGGGGACGCGGGTGATTTCATCTCTGACCGCAGCCGAGATGCGCCAGATGCTGCAGGGAGTGGTGCTCCACGGTACTGGACGCAAAGCTATTCTCGAGGGCTACAGTTCGGCGGGCAAAACCGGGACCGCTCAGAAGGTGGACCCGGCCACCGGCGCTTACTCGAAGACGAAGTATGTGGCGTCTTTTGCCGGATTTGCTCCCATCAACGATCCGCAAATCGCAGTGGTGGTGATCCTCGACTCTGCTGTCGGCCTGCACCAGGGAGGTCAGGTTTCGGCGCCGGTCTTTCAGCGGGTCACGCAGCAGGTGCTCGAATATCTGCACGTTCCGCATGATGTTCAGCTTCCGCCCAGCCGCCAGCTGTTAATGGCTCGCCGCGATGTCCCTGACGCTAGTCTGGAAGAAAGCTCGCCCGATCACCTTGGGGCCAGCCTGGATATGGCCGACGCAAATGAGACGCTCATTATTCCAACCGCGGTCAAGCCCGGCGCGATTGGAGCCCAGGTCGTTCCCGCCGGGCTGACCGCAAGAGATGGGGATCATCCGGCGCTGAGCGGCTTGACGACAGCGGCAGCGAATTCACTGGCTGCAAGTTCACTTGTCACAAGTTCAGCTGCCGGGCAATCCGAGAATTCACTCGCGCAGAAAGCGCCGACGAGTGGAACAGTGGTTCTCGATGTGGAAGAGGGAGGGATCCAAGTCCCATCCTTCCTCGGCAAGAACCTGCGCGTTGCGATTGAGGCGGCGCAAGATGCCGGGCTCGACCTCGACGCCATCGGCAGCGGCGTTGCACGCGAACAATCGCCCCAGCCCGGCGCGCACGTCGCGGCGGGATCGCGTGTGGTGGTGAAATTTGGAAGGTGAAGCAGCCTTCGGGCACGACCGATGCCATCTACTCGGACGATGAGCCGGCGAGACGCCGGCGCTACTCGTTATAATCGCTGCAATGGCATTCCAACAACTCCTGCAGGGCGCCGAGGTTCTGTCCCAGAGCGGAAACCCGGCCGTTGCTGGGGTGGAATACGATTCCCGGCGGGTGCGCCCTGGTACTGTTTTTGTCGCCATGAAGGGCGAAACCAGCGACGGCAACCGCTTCATCGATCAGGCTATCGCTGCCGGAGCGATTGCCATCGTCACCGACTCCGCGGCCGAAGCGCCGCGTCCCGGGGTTGCCTGGGCGCAGGTCGTGCATGGACGCCGTGCGCTCGCCCGCCTGAGCGCGAATTTCTACAAACGTCCTGCCGAGCGAATTGCGAATACTGGAATTACAGGCACAAACGGAAAAAGCACGACCGCCTTCCTGATCGAATCCATATTGCAAGCGGCCGGGCGCAAGACCGCGCTGGTTGGAACCATCGAATATCACGTTGCCGAGAAGATTCTCCCAGCTCCGCATACCACTCCGGAAGCGCTCGAGTTGAACCGGCTTTTGTCGGAGGGCCTCGGCCTGGGAGTCACCGAAGCGGTGATGGAAGTGTCATCGCACGCGCTGGAGCAACAGCGCGTTTTTGGAATTCCCTTTGATGTGGCCGTATTCACGAATCTCACGCGCGACCATCTCGACTACCATGGCACGATGGAGAATTACTTCCGCGCCAAACAGATACTTTTCGAAGGCTGCGGGACGGATCCTCCGCGCGCCGCCGTTCTTAATATTGACGATGAAAGCGGGCGGCAGCTCTGGAAGTTTTGCAAAAAGAAGAGCGCGCTGGTGCTCTCGTACGGTCTGACCTCCGGCGACTGCGACTTTCGTGCCGAATCCGTCGAAATCACGCCGCGCGGAACCCGTTTTCAAATGGTGACGCCCTGGGGAAAGATCGCCATGTGGTCTCCGCTGATCGGCAATGTGAATGTGTACAACGTGCTCGCAGCTTCTGCTGCCGGTCATGCGCGCGATTGTTCGACCGAGGCGATCGCCAAGGGAGTCTTCGACCTTACAAGTGTTCCCGGCCGCTTCGAACGCGTGGATTGCGGCCAGCCCTTCACGGTGGTCGTGGATTACGCGCACACCGACGACGCGCTCCGCAACCTCACCGCGCTGGCTCGCGATTTTGTCGCTCGCGCCGGACTCAAAGGCAAGGTCATCACGCTTTTCGGCTGCGGCGGAGATCGCGATCGCACCAAGCGTCCGTTGATGGGCGAGGCCGCGGGTAAGGGCAGCGACTTCGTCGTTCTCACTTCCGACAACCCGCGCTCCGAAGATCCGCTGGCCATCATGAACGATGCTGTTGTTGGACTACAGAGATCCGGATTGCAGAAGTCGAGCGCAAAATATTCCATGGAGCCCGACCGCCGCAAGGCTATCGCCTTCGCTTTCCAGCAGGCAAGCCCCGGCGACATCGTGCTGCTCGCGGGCAAGGGGCACGAAAAAGTGCAGATCACAAAAGAGGGAACGATTCCGTTCGACGATGTGGACGTGGCGCACGAGAAGCTGAAGGCCCTCGGCTACGACTGTAAAAGTGCCGCGAAAGCTGGCACTGCGGGGAAGACCACATGAAACTTCTTCTCTCCCGCATCGCTGAATTCGTGTCTGCGAGCGGCCAATACGACGGTCGCGCGACGGCCCAGGGATATTCCATCGATTCCCGTACCGTGCAAGCCGGCGAACTTTTCTTTGCGGTCAAAGGCGATCGCCTCGACGGTCACGACTTCGTTGAACAGGCAATGAGCCGAGGCGCGATTGCCGCGGTGGTTCGGAAAGATCAGTTGGCGCGCTATTCCAGCATTTCCGGCCCCGCCGGCCTGCTTGCCGTCGACGACACTCTGGTTGCGCTCCAGACTTTGGCGACGGCGGTCCGAAAAATTTGGGGCAAGACTGCCATCGGCGTTACCGGTTCGATGGGCAAGACAACTACCAAAGAAGTGATGGCGCATTTGCTCGCGATCAAGTACCGCGTGCATCGCACTAAGGGGAATTTCAATAATCATTTTGGTCTGCCGCTCGGGCTGCTAACTCTTGAGCCGGAATACGATCTCGCCGTGGTCGAAATGGGGATGTCCCACCCCGGCGAAATCTCCGCCCTCGCTCGCATCGCCCTGCCGAACCAGGCCGTAGTCACCAACGTTGCGCCCGTGCATCTGGAGAGCTTCGACTCCATCGCCGGAATCGCACGCGCAAAATATGAACTGATCGAAGCTCTTCCGCACGGCGGCACAGCCGTGCTGAATGCCGACGATGAATATGTGAGCCAGTTCGGCCGCGACTTCAAGGGCAAGGTCGTCCTGTTTGGATTGAAGCCGACAGCAGTTGTTCCTGCGGACGTGCGGGCGGAAAACATCGAGGTGCTTGGACCCGAAGGCACGCGCTTTGATCTCGTCAGCTACGAAGTGCGCCAGTTGGTGCAGAGTCCGCTGCTCGGCAAGCACAACGTGTACAACGTGCTCGGCGCGGCTGCGGTTGCGCTTGAGCACGGCATTACGCCGTCAGAGATCGCTGCAGCTCTGCCGTCTCTACAGCCCGCCGACAAGCGCGGGCAGGTCGTTCAACTGGGAAACATTACCGTGCTGTACGATTGCTACAATTCAAGTCCGAAGGCGCTTATGGCTGCCGTGGATACTCTGGCTGCCATGCCCGCCCGGCGCCGGATAGTCGTCGCTGGCGAAATGCTGGAACTCGGCCCGACCGGCGAGGAACTGCATCGCGAGTGCGGGCGCTACATGGCAGGAAATCAGGCAGGAAGTAAACTTGACTTTCTGCTCGGCGTGCGCGGCTTGGCGAAGCCGATGGTGGAAGCGGCTCGCGAAGCGGGGTTGGAAGCGGAATTCGTCGCGACGCCGGAAGAAGCCGGCGAGTGGCTGGCGCGCGAGACTCGCGAAGGCGATGTCGTATTGCTGAAAGCGTCCCGTGGCGTGAAACTGGAAAAAGCGCTGGAGACATGGAGACAGAAAAGCGGCATTCCCAACGCTCTTCCCAACCCTTAGGCGCAGGGAGCTAGAGCGAGTGCAGAATTGCCGTGGTCACGGGCAGGCTGCCGAGCTGCGCTCGGCTTGGACGGGCGAGGGCGCCCGTCCCACACGAGCGGGATACAGCAATGGTGAATCCGCTCTAATAACTAATCACTGAGAGCTGACAGCTGACAGCTGACAGCTGATGTCGGAGGCGGATTGCTCTACTGGCTGCTCTACCTGAAGCTCTTCCATTACTTTCCGCCGTTCCGCATTTTTCGTTACCTGACTTTTCGCACAGCCTTTGCCAGTCTTACCGCCCTTTTTACTGGTCTGATCGTCGGGCCCATGGTGATTCGGCGTCTACAAGATTTCCAAATCGGCCAGTACATCCGCGAAGAGGGGCCGCAGGCTCATCAGAAAAAAGCGGGTACGCCGACCATGGGCGGGTTGCTGATCGCCATTGCCATCCTGGTGCCGACGTTGCTCTGGGCGGACTTGAGCAATCCCTTCGTCTGGATCGCCGTGTTTGCCACGCTCGCCTTCGCTGCGATCGGTTTTGCCGACGACTACCTGAAAGTCGTTCATCACCGCAATCTCGGTCTTACCGCGCGCGTCAAACTGGGCTTTCAGGCCGTGGCCAGCATCCTGATTGCGATCGCACTGATCGCTTTGCAGCACAGCGGAGAGTACTCCACCAGGCTGATGGTCCCGTTCTTCAAGCAGTTTCACCCGGACCTGGTGATCGAAAGATGGGCGGTTCATCCCCAACTCTGGCCGCTGGCCTTCCTGCCATTCGTGGCCTTCGTGGTGCTGGTGATTGTCGGATCGAGCAACGCGGTGAATCTTACCGACGGCCTTGACGGGCTCGCCATCGGCTGTACGGTGATCGCCGCCGGAGCGCTCGCGGTTCTCACCTACCTCAGCGGCCACGCCACGTTTGCCATCTACCTCGAATTGCAGCGCATGCCGCAGATCGGCGAGCTCACCATTTTTTGCGGAGCCATGGTCGGTTCCGCCATTGGATTTCTCTGGTACAACGCACATCCGGCGGAAGTGTTCATGGGCGATGTCGGCTCGCTGGCGTTGGGCGGCGCGATTGGCACCATAGCCGTTATGATCAAACAGGAACTCCTGCTGCCGTTCATCGGAGGTATTTTCGTCATCGAGGCGCTCTCGGTGATCTTGCAGGTTGGTTCCTACAAGCTGCGCAAGAAACGCATTTTCAAGATGGCGCCGATCCACCATCACTTCGAACTGCTGGGCTGGTCGGAATCGAAGGTGATTGTGCGCTTCTGGATCGCATCGCTGGTCTTCGCGCTGTTTGCGCTGACAACACTTAAACTACGATGAAGGAAAATTTGTAATTGGTAATCTGTAATTGGTAATTTTTTAAGTCTCAAGACGAATTGGCAATGGAACGGGTTTAAATTACAAATTACCCAATTACCAATTGAACTCGATGGAACTCACGAACAAACGTGTTCTCGTGGTTGGTCTCGGCAAATCCGGCGTGGCCTCCGCGCTTTTTCTCAAGTCGCGCGGCGCCCGCGTTACGGTGTCGGATTCCAAGCCCGCATCCGAGCTTCGCAATGAAATCCTGCTCCTGTTGGAGCATGGGATCACGGTCGAAACCGGTGGTCATGGCGACCGCACCTTTCGTGGGCAAGACTTGATCGTCCTTAGCCCGGGTGTGCCCTTCGATACGCCGCAACTGGTGCAGGCACGCAATCTGGGAGAGCCGGTCATCGGCGAAATCGAACTTGCGGCGCAATTTCTGGCCG
The DNA here is from genome assembly GCA_050013295.1 of Terriglobales bacterium. GTDB lineage: Bacteria > Acidobacteriota > Terriglobia > Terriglobales > Acidobacteriaceae > Acidiflorens. The sequence goes on along the minus strand of JBEKFN010000089.1, from coordinate 3,130 downwards.
GTCCGATCGCCGCCATTACCGGAGCCAATGGCAAAACCACAACCACCGCATTGGCTGGCGAGATTATTGCCGCCGGAAAGTTCTCCACACTGGTGGGCGGTAATATCGGCACGCCGGCCATCAGCCTGGTGGATCAGGCTGGACCCGCGACCTGGACCGTGCTGGAAGTATCAAGCTTTCAGCTGGAAACGATCGTTGAATTTCGTCCTCGGATCGCGGTGATTCTGAACATCACGCCCGATCATCTCGATCGTCACAAGACCTTTGTCAATTACGTCGGCGCCAAAGCGCGCGTCTTCGAGAACCAACGTGCCGATGACTTCTCCATCCTCAACGCCGATGAACCCACGACCGCTGGATTGTCGGATCGTACCCGCGCGCAGTTGTTCTGGTTCAGCCGGAACAAGGAGGTTGATAAAGGAGGCTTTGCCCGTGGCATGCATATCTATTTCCGGGATGGCCATAGCGAACGCGAGATCATGCCACTTGCGGACGTACCGCTGAAGGGCGCGCACAACCTGGAAAATGTGCTGGCGGGAGTTTCCATCGGCATTCTTGTCGGTTGCCAGCCGGAACAGATCCGCCAGGCTGTCCGGAATTTCAAAGCCGTCGAGCACCGGTTGGAATTTGTGGCCAAGGTTGCGGGCGTGGATTACTACAACGACTCCAAGGCCACGAACGTAGACGCCACCATCAAGGCGCTGGAATCTTTCCCGGCGAATATTCTGCTGATTCTTGGGGGCAAGGATAAGGGCAGCGACTACACTGTGCTCACCGATTTATTGCGACAGCGCGTGAAGCGCGTCTACACCATAGGAGCCGCGGCCGCCAAGATCGAATCGCAGATTCAGGGTGCTGCCGAAATCGAACATGCTGAGACTCTGGAAAATGCGGTCAGACGCGCCAGCGAAGCCGCGGTGGCCGGCGACGTTATTCTTCTTGCTCCGGCTTGCGCCAGCTTTGATCAGTTTCAGAATTACGAACACCGCGGACGAGTGTTCAAAGAGACGGTGCAGTCGCTGGAGGTGTCTCGATCGACGTAGCGCCGTGGAGGGATGAGCGTCTCGGCCGTCTGGCCGGGCGGGGGCGCCCGGCTCTCCACTTTCCATCAGCAAACTCTCTCCACTAGCAAACTCTGTTGAACCAACTCAGTTATCAGCCTGCTCAAAATCCAGGGCTGAAACTCCTCCATATGTGCTTGTCTCCGTGGTGAAATAGATTACTTATGGCCAAACGGGTCAGCGTCGATCGCTGGATGTTCACCGTGACCGCGATCCTGGTTTTTATCGGGCTGGTGATGATCTTCAGCGCCTCGGCGGTGATGGCCAAGGAGCGGTTTGGGTCAGCCTACGAGTTCCTGCTGAAGCAACTGGTATGGGCCGTTGCGGGACTTGCCGTGATGGTCGTGGCCATGAAGGTGGATTACAAACGCCTGCAACATCCGGCGCTGGTTTTCTCGTTTCTGGGCTCTACCACGCTTCTGCTCATCTCGGTATTTTTTCTTGATCGCGCCCACGGCACCCACCGCTGGTTTCACGTGGGTCCGGTTTCTTTGCAGCCGTCGGAACTGGCCAAGCCCGCACTCATCCTGTTTCTCGCGTGGTTTCTCGAAAACAAAACCAAGAGCATGGTCATGGACGACTGGCGGAATACGCTGATTCCCGCAGTGGCGCCCACCGTAATTTTTCTGGGGCTGATTGTTTTTCAGCCGGACCTCGGAACGGCCATTGCCTGCGCGGGCATTACCGCTTGCGTCCTGTTCGTGGCCGGCATTCGCCTGCGCTACTTCGGATACGCCTTTGCGGCCGCGCTCGTGCCGCTCTATTTCCTGATCTTTCACGTGTCGTACAGAAAGGACCGCATCCTGGCCTTTCTGAATCCCTACGCCGACCCCAAGGGGTTCGGCTTCCATATTATCCAGTCGCTGATTGCGGTCTCGACCGGCGGCGTGACCGGACTCGGGCTGATGGAAGGGAAGCAAAAATTGTTCTATCTTCCCGAACCGCACACGGATTTTATTTTCGCGGTCACCGCCGAAGAGTTGGGCTTGGTCGGAGCGCTCACCGTCATCATTCTGTTTGCGATCTTCCTCTGGCGCGGCACGCGCGCGGCGCTGCGCGCGCAAGATAGCTTCGGCCGCTACCTGGCCGTCGGAATCACCAGCATGATCGTGCTGCAGGCCTTCATCAACATCAGCGTTGTGCTCGGCCTGATGCCAACCAAAGGCATCCCGCTGCCGTTCGTCTCCTACGGCGGATCGTCGCTGTTTGTGACCCTGATGTGCGTTGGGGTGCTTCTGAACATCACGAAACAGGTGGAGTAGGCCACTCTCGTGAGAAGATGTGGCGATGATGGCCCGAGTCTGTCGCCGGCAATTCCCAGCTGATGTCAACCCCTTGTTTTCAGCAATGATTACAGATGTTAGGCTTCAGAGCGCAAGTGAGCTCTTGGCAACCGTTCTCTGAAAAGAACGGACAAAGATCAGCCGCGCAGAGTAGCGCGGCGGGAGAAAACCAGTGATTAGCAAACCAGTGATTAACAAAATGAACGTCTGCATGGCATTGATAGTCCTCCTCAGCGCGTCTGCTCTGTCCCAGAGCAAGGACAGTAGGATTGGCGATGACTACGCTAAGGCAGCACTGCGGGCGGTGATCTACACGAATGAGAGTGGCATAACTCCGGAGCGTGCCTCCTTCTTGATCGATGAGGCCGACGTGGAAGCGAGCACTCCTGCGGAAGAGGCTTCTCTTAAGGAACTAAACCGCATCTTGGGCGTCTGGATAAGGAGGCCGACTCAGGATAACCAAGTTTGCTACCAGGCTCTCAAAATCAACCTTAAGGCGCGTAACGGCGCTACACCCGAGGCGTGCAAGTAAAGTCGCATGCGGTCTCACCCGCCATTTAACTGTGGTTGGCTCGAGGGGATATCGCATGGGGTGGTAACGCGATCAACCTCGCTTTGATTGGGGCGGCCTGGGTAGTCGCCGACTCGATAGCGAGTCGCGAAAAGCAGGTCCAACTTCGGCAAGATCCAACAAGGGCATAGCTGGCGTAGCATCGCCAAAGCTGCTCATTGAGGGGTTGTGAGCGCTAACGCCTGTGGGTGTTGAAAACTCTTTTCACGGAATTT
>JBEKFN010000088.1:0-12135 GCA_050013295.1 Terriglobales bacterium | reverse complement strand
GAAGGAGAGGAAGGCGACCATCCTGAGCGTTGGCCCGTTCTTCCCAACGCTGGAGGAGCCTGCCTATTTTCGCCTGTTTGTGGAGGGAGAGCAGATTGTCGGGAGCGATTATCGTGGATTCTTCGCGCATCGCGGAATCGAAAAACTGACCGACACGGTACTCGACTACAACCAGATTCCGTTCATGGCGGAGCGCATCTGCGGCATCTGCGGCTTCGTTCACAGTGCTTGCTACTGCATGGCCGTAGAACGGGCGGCCGACATCGAAGTTCCATCCCGCGCCAAGTACATTCGCAGCATCATGATGGAACTGGAGCGCGTCCACAGCCATCTGCTCTGGCTGGGCCTGGCGGGACACTATCTTGGCTTTGACACGGTACTCATGCAAGCCTGGCGCATCCGCGAGCCCGTCATGTGGCTGGTGGAGGCGATTACCGGAAACCGCAAGACCTATGGCCTGAACCTGCCGGGAGGCGTACGCCGCGACCTCACTCCGGAGCTGTGCGACCAGATCCTTCAGACGATCGAGAAGATGGAAAAAGAGACGCGCGAACTGGTGGGCGCGGCGGTGGAGGACCACACGCTGAAGATGCGGCTGGAAAACGTCGGGCGCCTCTCTCCGGAAGATGCGCGCAAGATCTGCGTCGTCGGACCCACCGCGCGTGCCAGTGGAGTGGACATCGATACCCGCAAGGATCATCCCTATTGCGCGTTCCCCGATGTAAAGTTCAAATCGGCGCTGCAACAGAGCTGCGACATCTGGGCGCGGACCTTGATCCGCGCGGAAGAAACCTTCACATCGTTCGATCTCATTCGACAGCTGATCGCCAAACTGCCTTCGGGTGAGTTGATGGCAAATGTCGGCAACATTCCGCCGTGGCGCGAGGGAATCGGCGTCGCCGAAGCTCCCCGCGGAGAGGTCGCGCACTACATCCTGACCGGACTTGACAACCGGCCATATCGTTGGCGGGTGCGCGCGGCGACCTACCCGCAACTGCAGGCTGTACCGCGGATGCTGGAAGGAATGCAGGTGGCCGACTTTCCGATCATTGTCGGCAGCATCGATCCATGCTTTTCATGTACGGAGCGGGTCGTCACCGTGGATCGGGCCACGAAGACGCCCCGGATCTACACCAAGAAGGACCTGTTGGCAATGAGCCGGCAGAGAACGCAGGCACTGAGGTAGAGGTCTTATGCAAAACCTCGCGGTGGGAGTGTTCAGCGTACTGTTTGTGCTGCTGGCGGCGCCGCTTTTGGATGGGGTGATGCGCCAGGTGAAGGCGCGGATTCATTCACGCCAGGGTCCGTCGATCCTGCAGACATACTTCGACCTCGGCAAGCTGATGGTCAAGGAAGATCAGCGCGCGGTGAACAACACGATCTTCAGCCTTGCGCCGATAGTTGGCTTCGGCGCAGTGCTGCTGGCTGCGTTGTTCATCCCGATGGGCGGTGTCGTTCCTCTCGGCTTCGCCGGCGATGCGCTGGTCCTGTTGTATGTGCTGACCATGGGACCAATCTGCCTGTGCCTGGGGGGAATGGCCTCCGGCAGTCCCTACGCGTACATCGGCGTGAACCGCGAAATCATGATGCTAATGCTGGTGGAGCCGGTGATCGCGATCTCGCTGATCGCCTCGGCCGTCAAGGCGCATTCGCTGATGCTGGCCGACTGCATTCGGCAGTCGGCGACTGGAACGCCTTCTTTTTCTCTGTTGATCTGTGCCGTGGCATTTTTTCTGGCGCTCCAGCCGGAGATGGCGAAGATTCCGTTTGATTTGTCGGAAGCCGAACAGGAAATCATGGAAGGACCACTCGTCGAGTACTCGGGGCGCAAGCTAGCCATGCTGAAGTGGTCGTTCTACTGTAAGCAGATCGTGCTGCTTACGTTGTTTGTGGAGTGGTTCGTGCCCTGGCCGGTGGTCGGCAGCCTACCGCTCCGCATCGTGTTGACGCTGGTGAAAGTGCTGATAGGAGCGGTCTTGGTGGAAGTCATTGCGCAGGTCTTCCCACGTTTGAAGATCGCGCAGAGCATGCGGTATTTCGTCTCCGTGATCGCATTTGCGCTGACCGGGCTGATGCTGGCCGTGATCGGACTGTGAGAGGTGAACGAGAGGTAAAGGAATGATCAGCAAGATCAAAGAAGCTCTGATCTGCCTGCGCGCCGGCCGGGTGACATTCCGCTATCCGCTGGCGCCGATGCCGGCGCCGAAGCGGTTTCGCGGGCGCCCGACCATCGACGGCTCGAAATGCCTGGGCTGCGGCGCCTGCGCTTCGGTGTGCCCGCCACGGATGATTTCCATGCACGACGCAGATAGATGGCGGACGGTGGAGCTGAACTATTCGCGTTGCACCTATTGCGCGCGCTGCCAGGAGATTTGTCCGGTCGGCTCCATGACTTGCACGGAGGACTTTGAACTGGCGACGAACGGCCGGGAGAACTATTCAGTCGCGGTCGAACTCGAGATGGTGCCTTGCCGCGACTGCGGTACCCCTTTCATGACGCAGCGCATGCTGAAGAAGATGATCGATGAGTTCTGCCCGCCCTGGATGGAGAAAAAGCTACAGGCGCCGGAATGGTTCTGGCTCTGTCCGGACTGCCGCATCCAGAGCACCGGGCTGAACATGGAAAGGAATATCAAGAATGAGTAGCGATTTGATTATGTGCATCAGTCTGCTCATGATTGTGACCTCGTTTGTGGCCATGGAGTGGCGCAACTTGCCAGGGGCAATCTACACGTACCAGGTGCAATCGGTGCTCATCGCGCTCCTCCTTGCCCTGTATGCCTACTCCCTGTCGAATCATTACTTGTACGTTTGGTGCGCCACCGTCTTGGCCAGCAAGGGAATCATCATTCCGTGGTTACTGCGGCGCTATGTTGCAAAAGTCCATTCCGAGGAAGTTCCGCCGTTGTTGGGCGTCACGCCTTCGGCATTGCTTGGGCTCCTGGCGGCCTTGCTCGCTTTCTGTTGGGTTTTTGTTCATTACGACAAACTGGTCATCTCTCCCAATCTGGCCGGCGAGCCATTCCGCATGAACCTCGCGGTCGCCGCGGCCATCCTGGCAATCGGCTTCTACACCCTGCTCACGCGAAGGGATGCGTTCAAGGTTGTGATTGGGCTTTGTCTCATGGAGAACGCAGTGCATTTGAGCTTGGTAAGTCTGGCGCCGTTTATACCTGAGACAGCCCTGATCGGTGTAGTGACGGATGTAGTCATATCGGTGTGGATGTTGCTTTACATCGTGGCGGGAGTTTATCGGTCGCTCGGCTCCGTCGATACGTTTAGCCTGGCGAAGTTGCGAGGGTAAAGGAGTCAACGTGGCAGAATCGTCACTGTTAATTGCGTTGTTCAGTGTACCCGCACTGGCGGCGGTCGTGGAGTATGTGCTGGGGAAAAGGAGGCCGGACTGGGCTGGCAGGGTCGCCATTCTGGGGGCAACGGCCACCTGCGGTCTGGCTATTGCAATTGCGAACCAGGTTTTGCACGGCCTTCACCTCACTTCTCTAGGTCAGCAATTGTATGCGGACGGATTATCGGCTCTGCTGGCATTGATCGTTTCCGTCGTTGGTTTGATCACGACGATTTATGCCTACTCTTACCTGCGCCACGAAGTAGAGGAAGAAAAGATTTCCCGCGAACGGCTGCCGCTTTATTTCGTTCTCACGTTGGTGTTCATCAGTACCATGGCTGCGGTCACGGTGACCAATAACCTCATCATGATGTATGTGCTCGTCGAGGCCACCACGCTGGCATCGGCATTGCTGGTTACTTACTACTGGCAGCCGGAATCGCTGGAAGCAGGCTATAAGTACCTGCTGTTGTGCTCGGTTGGAATTATTGTCGGCCTGCTCGGTTGCGTCATCTTCTATGCCGCCGCTGTTCCCTTTGTCGGCGGCAGCAAAGCAATGCTGATCACGGAAGTAATGAAAGTCTCCTCGCGATTTCCGCCCGCCGTTTCCCTTATCGCAGGCGCGCTCATCATAATAGGTTTCGGTTCGAAGGCTGGGCTTGTCCCTTTCCACGCCTGGCTCCCTGATGCTCACTCCCAATCGCCGAGTCCGATGAGCGCTCTGCTGTCGGGCGTAACCATCAAGGTTGCCGTTTATGCAGTTGTAAGAATTGCCAGCATGGCGTCGCCGGCTCACAGCGTACTTGGCACATATTGTGTTGTCCTGGGGATAGTCACCATGCTGGTAGGAATTTTGTGCGCCTTTGCCCAGACCGACCTCAAGCGTCTGTTGGCTTTTCATAGCGTAAGCCAGATGGGATACATAATCATGGGATTCGGGATTGGTTCCTATCTCGGGGTATATGGCGGCATCTATCACCTTCTGAACCACACGCTGTTTAAGTCCTTGCTCTTTCTCTGCAGCGGCGCCCTCTTGTACGCCCACGGCACCACCAACATCCGCGAACTCTCCGGGAAGAAACATTCTCCGCTGGTGGCGGTCTTGTTCTTCATCGGCGCTTTGGCGATGGGCGGCTTGCCGCCTCTGAATGGATTTTTCAGCAAATTTGCCATCTTTACTGCCGCCGCCCAGGCGCATTTGTGGTGGGCGCTGGTGACCGCATTGTTCACCAGCTTCGCCACCATGGCCTGTCTGGTTAAGGCCGGTTACGAGATATTCCTTAGCCCTGAACCGGGGGCACTTTCCGCTCCAGCTTTCGGCTCGACGGCGGTTGCTGTCGCCGGTCGTTCGGGAACAAAGGGTTGTCCCGGGGCCATGGCCGTGGCGATGGTGACTGTAGCGCTGCTGGTTCTTGCCAGCGGATTTAGTGGTGGTGTTTTGAACCGGCTGATCGATATGTCGGCCAAGGCTCTGGTTATTCGATGAGGGGAGCGTAGAGCGATGTCCATCTACCAGTTTCTCCTGAAGCATTGTTTCCGGCGATCGCTCTGGGTCTATCACGCCAATGCAGGCGGCTGCAACGGTTGTGACATTGAAGAGATCGACGCCTTCACACCGTACTATGACGCCGAGCGGTTTGGAATGAAGCTGGTCGCCTCGCCGCGGCACGCGGATGTGTTGTTGGTCTCCGGGCCTGTCACCCGGACGGCATTGCCGCGCTTGCGCCGCCTCTACGATGCCACGCCGGATCCGAAAGTCGTAATCGCCTGCGGCTCTTGTGCCGTGGGTGGCGGCATGTGGTTTGACTCCTATCACGTCATCGGCGGCGTGGACAAAGTGATACCCGTGGACTTCTATATCCCGGGCTGCCCGCCGCGACCGGAAGCAATTCTGTGGGGCGCCGCAGTCGCCATGGGATTGGTGAGCGAAAAGGTGAAGCCCTATCGCTATCGGCAGGAGGGCGAGCCCATCCCGACGCTGACCGTTCCTGAATCGGAAGAGCAATTGACGACGATGACGGATTCACCAAGGTAGGTGTGAGGATTTTTGTGCTGCGCGATGACCTGAAAGCACGGCTGAAGGGACCGGTTCTGGTGGTGGGAATCGGCAACACCCTGCGCGGCGATGACGGCTTTGGTCCGCGAATGCTCGAGCGGCTGGAGGGAAAGGTGTCGGCCAGACTGCTGGATGTCGGCGAAGTGCCGGAAAGTTACCTTGGGCGCGTGCTTGAGCAAAAGGCGCGGACAATTCTTGTGCTGGACGCGGCGGACATAGGTGAGGCCGCGGGCACGGTAACGATCCTGGATGGGGATGACCTGGCCGGATGCAATGTGTCGACCCACCAAATGCCGTTGGAACTCTTCTTCCGTTACGTGCGCGAGAACAGCCATGCGGATATCTTTGCGCTCGGTGTGCAACCGAAACAGATTTCGCTGGGCAGCGAAATGACTCCTGAGGTCGAAAGTACCACCGGCATTTTGTCTGAAGTTCTAATTGAATTGTTAAGCGAAGCGCCGGCGCAATTCTCCGGCGCGAGTAGGCAGGTGAACTCATGAATACGTTTGTGATCGCAGATCCCAAGAGGTGCATTGGATGCCGCACCTGTGAGGTGGCTTGCGTCCTGGCGCACTCGATGGACACGGGATTGCAATCGATGTCAGCGGCACACTTCATTCCAAGACTGACGCTGATCCGAACCGCCAAGGTGAGCGTGCCAGTGCAGTGCCATCAGTGTGAAGACGCGCCTTGCGCCAAAGTGTGTTCGACCGGCGCCATCGTGTTCAGCGCCAGCTCGGTGCAGGTGAACCAGGAGCGCTGCGTGGGGTGCAAAAACTGCATGATCGCCTGCCCCTTTGGCGCGATGGAGATCGTCACCGTGGAAAGGCTGGAGCGGGTGGTGTGCGGTACAAGTGACCACACGGTCCGCGTGAAGAAGGTGGAAGCTCAGAAGTGTGACCTTTGTATTACGCAGGACGAAGGCCCGGCATGCGTTCGCGTATGCCTGACCAAGGCGCTGCGGCTGGTCGATCAGCAAGTAATGTCGGTTGCGATGAAGAGCCGTCAAGAGGACGCGGCAATCGAGGCCGTCGGGATGACGACCTGACGGTTGGCGATTAACGGGTTTCGGGAAAATGCGGGCGACGGCCGAGGAGGCGTTATGCGCTCGCACTTGTGCTGCGATCAGTAAGTTGTAAGTAAAAAGAATTTTGTGTAAGGAGAACATATGGCTGAAACAGTTCTAACGGTATGCCCATACTGTGGTGCAGGATGCATGCTGAATCTTATAGTGGAAAACGGTACGATCGTGCGTGCAGAACCCGCCCCTGGACGTACCAACCAGAGCACCCTCTGTCTGAAGGGCCTATATGGTTGGGACTTCCTGAATGATACAAAGCGGCTAACCCCGCGATTGAAGAAACCGCTGATCCGGCGCAGACGCGACGCGGAATTTGAGGAAGTGTCATGGTACGAAGCGATCGACTTCGCTTCCGCTCGTTTGCAGGAAATCAAGCACAAACATGGCGCGGACTCCATCATGCTTACGGGGTCGGCGCGTGGTCCGGGCAACGAAGCAAACTATGTGATGCAGAAGTTCGCACGCGCGGTGATCGGCACGAACAATATCGATCACTGCGCACGGGTTTGACATGCCCCATCCGTGGCCGGTCTGGCCGCAACGCTGGGTAATGGGGCTATGAGCAACTCGATTCCTGAGATTGAGGATAGCAAGTGCCTCTTCATCTTTGGATATAACGCCGCGGACTCGCACCCGATTGTGGCGCGGCGCATCGTGGCGGCGAAAGAAAAGGGCGCGAAGGTCATTGTCGTCGATCCGCGATTCACCGAATCGGCACGCATAGCCGACCTCTGGCTGCCCATCCGAAACGGAACGAACATGGCGCTGGTCAATGCCTTCGCCAACGTTCTCATCGAGGAGCAACTCTACAACAAGGATTACGTCAAGAGCTATACCGAAGGCTTCGAAAGCTATCGGGAAATTGTTGCCAAATATACTCCGGCCTACGCGGAAAAGATCACCGGAATTCCGGAGCAACAGATCCGCGAGACTATGCGAACCTACGCGGCAGCGGAGAGCGCATTTATTCTCTACGGCATGGGCGTTACCCACTATGGACAAGCCGTCGATGTCGTAAAGGGGCTTTCCGGCCTCGCGTTGCTAACCGGAAATTTTGGTCGTCCAAACGTCGGAATCGGCCCGGTGCGTGGACAGAACAACGTGCAGGGCGCTTGCGACCACGGCGCGCTTCCCAATGTCTTTCCCGGATATCAGAAGGTCACCGATCCTGTGATCCGCGCCAAGTTCGCGAAGGCTTGGGGAGTGCACGAGCTTCCGGCCCAGCCGGGATTTACGCTCACGGAGGTTCCGCATCTGGTCAAGGAAGGCAAGCTGAAGGCGTTTTATATCTTCGGAGAGGACCCGGTGCAGACGGATCCGGATGCGAACAGCATGCGGGAAGCGCTGGCAACGATGGAGTTCGTGATCGTGCAGGACATCTTCATGAACAAAACAGCGCTGTGTGCCGACGTCATCTTCCCGGCCACATCGTGGGGTGAACATGATGGCACCTACTCGACCGCCGATCGCGGCTTCCAACGCTTCCATAAGGCTGTGGAACCAAAAGGCGACGTCAAGCGGGATTGGGAGATCATCTCCCTCATGGCGACCGCCATGGGCTATCCAATGAAGTATCGCAACACGGAGGAGATCTGGGAGGAACTGCGCAATCTCTGCCCGATTTATTACGGCGTGACCTACGAGAAACTGGAGAGGATGGGGTCAGTTCAGTGGCCCTGCCCAACCCTGGATCATCCTGGAACGCCTTATCTCTACGCAGGGAATAAGTTCGACACACCGAGCGGCAAAGGGCAGCTGTTTGCTGCCGAGTGGCGTCCGCCGCTGGAAGCGACCGACGAGGAGTATCCCCTTGTCCTCTCCACGGTGCGTGAGGTCGGACATTATTCCTCCCGCACGATGTCGGGCAACTGCGCCGCTCTCCAGACACTCGCCGACGAGCCGGGGTATGTGCAAATCCACAGCGCCGACGCAAGTAAGTATGGAATCGAAGACGAACAGTTGCTCTGGATTTCATCTCGCCGCGGCAAGGTCATGACTCGGGCCCTGGTAACGGATCGCGTAAATCAAGGTGTGGTGTACATGACATATCAATGGTGGGTCGGAGCCTGCAATGAGCTCACGATTGACTATTGCGATCCAATCTCGAAAACTCCCGAATACAAGTATTGTGCCGTAAGAGTCAAGGCGATTGAGGATCAGAGTTGGGCAGAGTCGAATCTGCAGGAGCAATACAGCGAGATCAAGGCAAAGCTACGTCATCCTGTCTCGTGAAGAAATCATGTTTTCTCCGCCTGCTTCGCCGCCAACGGAGCAGGTGTGTTAACGTGGGAAACCCTTCCGTGCGGCCTGTAGGCAACGGCTGAAGGCGTTGGTCATGCAAGAGCGCCAAGAGGAATGATGGAGTACCTACTGGTCCTGAACGATTCACCATACGGAAGTCAGCGTACCTACAACGCGCTCCGCCTGGCCGGTGCACTGGCGAAAAACGGAACCAGGGAAGTCTCCATTTTCTTGTTGGGCGACGGGGTGGTCAGCGGATTGCAAAGGCAGTCCCCGGCAGACGCGTCCTATAACGTTCAGGAGATGCTGCGGCTCTTGGCCGCGCAAGGTGTCTCAATCGGTGCCTGCCGCACTTGTCTGGAGGCGCGTGGGATTGATGATGCCGCGCTGGTCGCTGGCATCAACCGACGCACCTTGGACGATCTTCGCAATTGGACAGAGGAAGCAACGAAGGTGTTAGTGTTCTGATCGACCAGTCGGAGCGGCTCGGGCGGCTTCCGCCCTGAACCATCCCAATATCTGCACGATCTACAAAATCGGCGAACACAAAGGCAAACGATAAACTGTAGTGCCGGACTGTTACCACAGCTGACCTTCTCCTTCTCCGTCATCAACCCATCCGCGCCGGTTTTTCCGGCGGCCAGATCACCAGCGACGCCGGTCTGCTGCCCTTGCGCGCCTTCGATCAGCGCCATCATCTGACCAGCGCGCCTGGGCTGCATGCTTGAGCGATCCGGGATGGCCATTAGAGGAATTGCTTCCCAGAGCAGATCTGAGCAATCGTGCTTTGATGGAGGCTGGGCGCACATCACCCAAAAAGCTGTTCGAGCACCATCACCGAAGGTCTCCGTTTCTTGCCGAGAAGTTATGCACATGAGGCCACCCTCTTTAAGACGATCGACGTAGGCTGATCCAGGTGCTTGGAAACAACGGCGTGCTCGTGTTAGTCTGATCGCCGAATCTGAACGCTGGTGTAGGAGAATGAGATGAGGTCCAAGATCGCACGGCGAAGCGGTGTGTTGCTCCATCCCTCGTCGTTTCCGGGACCTTGGGGCATCGGCGACCTCGGGCGCCAAGCGTACGCGTTCGTCGATTTCCTCGGTGATACGCGCCAGCAGCTCTGGCAGGTCCTTCCCTTGGGACCGACCGGAGACGACGGTTCCCCATATTCGTCGTTCTCTGCGAGCGCAGGAAATCCCTTGTTGATCAGCGTGGAGGAGTTGGTGGACGAGGGTTTCAGCGCGCCGGCACCGCCAGAAAAAATGCCCGATTCGCGACCCGTCGATCAGCGCCAGGTACGAGCCTCGAAGTTGCCCGCGCTCAAGCAGCTCTGGCAGGAGTTCGAGAAGACGTCTCACCTGCGAGCTGACTTCGAGACCTTCTGCGCGGGAGTGGTCGACTGGTTGGACGATTACGCTCTGTTCATGGCGCTCAAGGACACCTATCCGGACCAGACCTGGAACCAGTGGCCGGACGATCTCGCCAAGCGCGAGCCCGCAGCCCTGGGACGGGCTCGCCGCGACCTCGGCGACCTCGTGAGCTTCCACAAATTCTCCCAGTTCGTCTTCTACCGGCAGTGGTCGCGGCTAAAAGACTACGCGCACGACAGAGGAATCCGAGTCGTCGGAGACATCCCGTTCTACATGGCGTTCAATAGCGCCGATGTGTGGGCGAATCCGAAAAATTTCGCGCTGGACCCGCAGACCCGTGAGCCGCGGTTGATGGCCGGCGTGCCGCCCGACTACTTCAGCGAGACCGGACAGCTGTGGGGGAACCCGGTGTACGACTGGAGGCATCTCGAGCGCGAGCGCTTCGACTGGTGGGTCGGGCGATTCAAGCGACTGACCCAGCTCGTCGACATCGTGCGCATCGACCATTTCCGTGGCTTCCAGTCTTTCTGGCAGGTCAAGCGTGGCGAAACGACTGCGGTCAACGGAGAATGGGCGGAATGCCCCGGAGACGCCTTCTTCCACACGCTCGAGCACGAACTGGGTCACCTGCCCGTCTGGGCCGAAGACCTGGGCTTAGTGACTCCACAAGTCGAGAAGCTACGCGACGACTTTGATTTCCCGGGGATGAAGGTCCTGCAGTTCGGGTTCGACGATAGCGGGCCTGAGAATCCCTACCTGCCGTTCAACTTCCCACAGAACTGCGTCTGCTACACGGGAACGCATGACAATGACACCACCATCGGCTGGTGGACCAGTCTCGCCCTTCCTCAGAAACAGCAAGTGCTGGCATATGTCGGACACGATGGACCGCTTCACTGGGCGATGCTCCGTCTCGCCATGAGCTCCATCGCTGACAGCGTCGTCGTCCCTCTGCAGGACGTGCTCGGCCTCGGTTCCGACGCGAGAATGAACTCCCCGGGCCGCGCGCAGGGCAACTGGTCCTGGCGCTATCCTGCCGACGCCTTGACCGATGAGTTGAAAGGGCAGCTCAAACTTATCACCACGACCTACGGACGGTCGCCACGATTCGCGACGAACAGAGCGGGCAATACACCGGGATGACGCTCTCAGCCACGCCGCACGACGGTTCGGCTCGAAAGCGATTCTCTTCGGCCCCGACTCGGAACGGATGGCGGCTGAAAACCGGAACGTGCGGAAATGTGTCTATGGCGCCACCCCAAGCGCGGAGTACAACTCGTCCGGCTTATAGAGGATACCGTCCTTCACGACCAATGCCGTCTTTCTTATGTCGCCGATGTTCGTCACTGGATTGCCGTTCACGAGCGTGAGGTCAGCGAGCTTACCGGGAGCAATCGCACCGAGATCACCGTCCAACTTCATAATGCGGGCGGCGTTGAGCGTGGCATCCTGCAGCACTTTGTTGGCGGGGATGCCGGCCTGAACGTCGAGTTCGAGTTCGCGGTGGAGGGCGAAGCCGGCCATGGAGTCGGTGCCGTCTTCAATGGGAATTCCAGCGCGATACATTGCCCCGACCAGCTCCATCATCTTTGTAAACGACTGCTGGTAGCGCTCCTCCATGCCCGAAGGAGGCACCAAGCCTCCCGACATCAGCCCGCGCCGTACCTGCGTCGGCAGCCGCCCGACGATGGGCTGGAATCCACGAGGAATTCTTCCCGCGCGATCGTCAAACATATGCTCAAAGATGCTGAGAGTAGGATCAAGCGCGGTGTGATGGTCCTGCAGGAGCTTGATGAAGGACAGCATTTGCGGCGAATTGAGGTCGAGATCGGCGCCGCGTTTGGCGACCTCGGTGAGGCGAGTGGGCGTGTTGGTGTTCTTCACGTCGGGCATAAAGTTCAGCATGAGAAAGTTGGCGTGCTGGATCTCGTCATAGCCGAGCTCGACACATTGTGTCGCGGTCATCTCCGCCGGAATATGTCCGCTGACGCGCAGACCTAGCTTGTGCGCTTCATGAATGATGACCGGCACCAGCTCAGGT
>JBEKFN010000087.1:0-12320 GCA_050013295.1 Terriglobales bacterium | reverse complement strand
GGAGGAGTGATCTTCGGCGGAGTTGTCGGTGGGCTTGCCGTGTCCAAGGAGAAGTACGTTTGGCTCAAAGCCGGCGACAAGATTGCCTGCAGCCTGGAAAAGCTGGGAGAGCTGAAGTTCGATCTGGTGTAACGAAGAAGGTGTGAAGCGAAGAGGTTTTATTTTGAAACCCATCGGACCTCCTTCAATCTAGGCCTTTTAGTTCTTGGGCGGAGGGGCGCCGCATTGCGCCGCGCCTGCGGGGGCGGAGCCAATACACCTGGTGCTACAGAGGACAGAGCGAGTTGGAATCGGGCGGTCAGTGCTGTGGGCTGTGCCAGCGACGTGTGTGGTGGGTGTTCTGACCTTCATTTGTTATGCGTTTCGACTGGGCTTCCCGACGGTGAGCCTTTGCTACCTGATCGTTGTTGTACTGCAGTCCCTCACGGGAAATTTCCTTTCGTCGGCTATCGTTTCCGTCGTTTCTTTCCTTTGTCTGGACTACTTCTTCGTTCCGCCGATTTTTTCCCTGCGAATTAGCGACGCGTCGGACACACTAGCGCTCATCTCCTTCTTAATTGCGGGGCTGGTCATAACGCGTCTGACTTCGCAAGCACGCGCGGCAGCAGATTCGGAGAAACTTCAGCGCGAGGAGACCACGCGATTGTATAAACTCGCGCACCGGTTACTCGGGTTGGAACCAGACACGGCGGTGGGGGCGGAACTGCTGAAGCAATTCAAGTCCGAGTTTGGCTTGCAGGCGGTCTGTTTCTTTGACGCTGCTACTGCGGAACTTTGCTTTGAGGGAGACTCGCAGGACCATCTCGATGAGAGAACGCGAGCGGCATACATTTTGCGGAGAGAGTTTCAAGACGCGAGTCTTGGGATCGCAGTCCGGGTCCTTCCGGGCGGCGACGGGCCGGCAGGCGCAATTGGTTTCGAGGGACTGCGCGATGTCGAATTGACCGCTGGGCCTTTGGCGGCCCTGGCGGCGGTCATGATGGAACGATCGCGCGCATTCCGTGGGGCGAGCCGCGCTGCCGCCGCGACAGAAACAGAGGTGTTCCGGGGAGCTGTACTCGATGCATTGGCCCACGAGTTCAAGACCCCGCTGGCCACAATCCTGACGGCGGCGAGCGGGCTTCTAGAAATTGGCCCATTGCTGCCTGAACAAGTGGAGCTTGCGCAGGTGGTCGAGTCTGAGGCGTCTCGTTTGTCGCAGTTGACCTCGCGTTTGCTTCGATTGGCGCGGCTTGATCGGGAGCAAGTCAAACCGCAAATGGAGCTGACCGACATTGCCGACGTGGTCAGGTCTATCGTCGCCCAATACTCCCGAAGGTGGCCAGACCGGCAACTAAGACTGATCGGGAGTACAAGAGTGAATGTGAACGGCGATCGGGAACTGCTTTGGCTCGGTCTCGGTCAGTTGCTGGACAATGCCTGCAAGTACTCTCGGCCAGATTCTGATATCACGGTTTCTGTCGAATGCGCAGGAGAATCGGTTGCGATTCGCGTTTGGAATAGCGGAGCTTCCATACCATCGAGTGAGCAGGCGCAGATCTTCGACCGTTTCTATCGTGGCGTGGACGCGAGAGGAATGGTTGCCGGCTCAGGGCTGGGCCTGTACGTTGCCAGAAAAATCGCCGTCGCACACGGTGGCTCCCTCGATCTGGACGGCCCCGAGAAAAGCGGTGGAGGGATCGCGTTCCTTTTTACGATACCCCTCTCACAAAGTGAGTCAGGTCATGACGCAGATGTCTAATATTTTAGTGGTCGATGACGAACCACCTTTGCGCCGGGTGTTGCACACGTCCTTGACCGCCCGAGGGTTCTCGGTCGAGGAGGCGGGCAGCGCCGAGCAGGCGCTCGCAGTAATCCCGCAGGGGGCGTTTGACCTGGTGTTGCTGGACATCAACATGCCCGGGATGGGCGGTATCGAAGCCTGCCGTCGAATCCGCATACTCATGCCTCACCTCGGGATCGTGATGGTGACGGTGCGGGACGCGGAACGCGACATGGTGCAGGCCCTGGAAGCCGGAGCGGACGACTATGTCACTAAGCCTTTCCGCTTCGGTGAACTGGTGGCACGCATACAGGCAGTCATTCGGCGTTTGGCGCCGCAGGACGCGGCCACTGTGCTGCGGACCGGGGACTTGGAGATCGATTTCGACAGGCGCCAGTTGAGACGTGCGGGCGAATTGGTCCATCTCACGCCGACAGAGTTTGACTTGCTTGCGCTCCTGATGAGGAACCACGGCATGCCTCTCACCCATGCCAAGTTGTTGCGGACGATATGGGGGGACGAGTATGGGGGAGAACTCGAGTATTTGAGGACGTATGTGAGGACGCTCCGCAAGAAGATCGAAAACGACCCGGCGCAGCCGAAATACATCCTAACCGAGCCGTGGGTCGGGTACCGTTTTCGCGATCCTTCCGACGCAGACGCAGGCGTGCCCGGCGCGGGAGAGTGATGCTTCCGTCGATGGTGCACCTGCCGGTCAAATGTTCTGTCAGCAGCAGGTCGCGGGGACGAATTCCTGCAGCGATGAGAGCTGGGCGGGCGAGGTCGCCCGCCCCCACACGCTCGCCCACTCGTTCAGCTGTGGCGGGCTATGTAAAGTAACAGGCCTAAGATCACGATCGGAATCAGTGCGAGCAGCGCGTAAAAGAGGGCCTTTTTCGCCCACGGGGTTCGGCGATCCCTCCAGTTGCGGAATTCCGGGCGGTCGGTGATTCCGACCTGCTCGGGATGCTCGAGATCGCGGGCAAAATCGCGGGCGCTGGCATAGCGATTCTTCGGATTGCGCTCGAGGGCGCGATAGATGATCTCCTGTAATTGCGGCGTGATGGTGGGATCGACTTCGCGCGGTGGAACGGGGTTGTTCAGCAGGCGGTCATTCATGATGAGGAAGGCATTGGCGCCGGAGAAGGGCACTTTGCCGCTCAGCATTTCGTAGAACATGATGCCCAGCGCATAGAGGTCGCTGCGGGCATCGCCGCGCTGTCCTTTGGCCTGCTCGGGAGAAATGTAGTCCGGCGTGCCCATGGTCGGGGAGAACTTGGCGAAGGTGAGGCGGCGGGCGCCGGCGTTGCCGGCGATGCCGAAGTCGATGAGCTTGATGTTGTCGTGCTCGTCGACCATCACGTTCTCGGGCTTCAGGTCGCGATGCACGACGCCGTGCGAGTGAATGTAGTCGAGCGCATCGAGGATGCGCAGCGTGATGCGGAGGGCGCGCTCCGGCGGCAGCTTTGGCTGTTCGCCGAGGAGTTTCCGCAGCAGCCGCCCCTCCACCCACTCCATGACCATGTAGACCTGGCTGCGGTCGTCATCGGGGAAGACCTTCATGACGCCAGGATGGTCCATCAGCTTGCCGATTTCTTCCTCGCGGCGGAAACGCTCAAACAGAGCGGGGTCGCACTCGACTTCGGGATGGGGGATCTTGATGGCGACCTGGCGGCCATTGTTGAGATCGATGGCGCGGAAGATGGAGGCCATGCCACTGCGGGAAGCCAGGGCTTCGATCCGATAGTGATCCAACTGGTCGCCGACGTGGAGGACAGTCATCGTGAATGAATCTGCGTCAAAGGTGATCGGCAAGCGGCGAAACTCCAATCTAGCCTAAATGCCGACAGCATGTCAGAATTTTCGTAAAAAAGGCGTAAGGATAGCAAAACCCGGCAGAATCCGAGTTTCCCGCTAGCTGCTAATGTAATTCTGATTACGCGTCGGCAAAAGTATTAACCACAGGGTACACAGAGGTGCACGGGGGGACTCCGGGGACTTAATCAGAACTTGTCTTATTCTCAACTGGACGGGGCGGAGCCCCGTCACCACACAAACCTAAACCTATTGACAGGCGGAAGGCTGGCAACCGTGCGGCTGCCAGGCTCCGCCGTCCGTGACTGGCCGTTAGGTCATGCGATCGTCGTCATCGACACACGGTCTTTAATCATGGTCGTGCGGCCGGAGGTCTTGCTGATGCGGAAGAAGTAAATTGCGCCGTAGATGCCCCAGACGAGAGCGATCCCCAGCGCCAGGAGCGGCTCCATCTTGGTGCCATAGCCCATGAAGGGGCCGATCACATAGAACGCCATGCAGGCCAGGTTGGCGAGCACCCCGAAGACCGGGATCAGCAGGTGACGCACCACCTTGAAGTTCGGATGCTTGTGATAGCACACGATGCAGGTTAGGCAACTCAGGATGTACAGCAAGAACGCGCCGAAGTTGGAAGCCAGCGCCGTCGTCAGGAAGGTATTCGGTAACGCCGCCATCTTGTCATGCGTGCTGTACCCGAAACTAGACCAGAAGCCGTGCGGCAAGGCCTGAATGGCCGAGTCCGAGGGAGCGGCGCCGTCGCCAAAAATCATCAGCACCGTGATGCATCCTACTACCGCTGAAATGACCGCCAGTGTCCAGATGGCCCGGTGTGGCGTCAGGTTCTTGGAATGCAGCATGCCAAAGTGTTCCGGCACCTCCTGGTCCTTGCCCATGGCGTAGGTCACCCGCGCCCCAGTGTTGATGCAAGAGAGCGTTGTGCCGATCAGCGCCACAAATACCGTGGCCGCCTCG
Organism: Terriglobales bacterium; assembly: GCA_050013295.1. Classification (GTDB taxonomy): domain Bacteria; phylum Acidobacteriota; class Terriglobia; order Terriglobales; family Acidobacteriaceae; genus Acidiflorens. Next base: position 7,771 of record JBEKFN010000087.1, on the reverse strand, counting down.
ATCAGCATGAAGGTTCGTCCGTTCCCAGGGCCGAACAGCGCATCGCCGACCATGGTCGCGATGTCCCCGATGGGCGCCGCCGAAGCTCCGGCAAAGCTCATCGGATAGCCGCTATTGAGAAAGTAATTGGCGGAAAAGTACTCGAATAGATAACAGAAACAGCTCTGGACCAGCAGCGAGACGATGACCGCGATCGGGATGTCGCGTTTGGCGTTCTTAGCCTCGCCTCCCATCGAGGTAACCGATTCAAATCCCACGAGAATGAGGATGGCAATGGTGGCCTGCACGAACATCCAGCCAAAATTGTGCATACTGACGACCGAGCGTGCCGTGGGATGAGAGACAAAAGCGCCGCTCGCATCCTTCTCCGGATAACTGATGTGATACGGCACCGGTTTTCCGGCCGCATCCACAGCGCACTGCGGGGTCCCGTCGGCGGCGCGAACGATGGTGTCGGTGCTCTGCCCATTCACCATCGTCTTCGTGGTCGCGAACTCACAGCTAAACGCGGCACTGGTTTGCGCGTCGAACTGGAAGGCCACGCTGCCCGGGGGATGGTTCACCCGGTAGCCGAGCGCGATAACCGCGAACACAATCAGAGCGCTGATCTGAATCGCGTTGATCGCGATATTGATCGAGGTCGAGAGGCTGATGCCCCGGTGGGCGATATAGGACACAGCAAACGAGAACACGATGGCAACCGCCATCATGAACATGGGACCGGGATTGGAGGCGCTCATAAAATTCGGCCAAAGCGTCCCTACCAAATAGCCGGAGATGACTCCGATGACGCCAACCATCACGCCGGGGTAGATCCAGTAGTAGAGATGCGAGCCCCAGCCGACGACGAATTTGGCCAGCCGGGCATACGGCCAAGCCTTATCGTGGTTGAGGAACGATTGCTCGGCAAAGTAATACGAACTGCCGGTTCCGGGATACAGCTTCGCCATTTCCGCGTAACAGATGGCGGTGGCAAGGCATAACAAGGTGGCAAACAGGATGCCCATCCACATTGAAGGCGCGGTCGCGCCCGCAGCCGCCTGCCCGGCAAAGGTGAGCCACAGAAACGCTCCTGGGGCGATCAGCGCCATCGCGTTCATCGTGAGACCGGTCAAACCTGCGGTCCGTTTCATTTCTGCAGTGTCTTCTGCCATTAGTGTTCTCCTAAAGTTTTGTCATCTTCCACAATCGTTACGAGCATCTTCGATCACAGTCCCGGCACAACCGGGACCTGGGCGCTGGCGGAAGATACGAGCATCAGACATGTAAGAACAAACACGAATCCCTTATGGACGCAACCCATCGTTTCGTTTCTCCGATTCTCCCCTGGTGCGTGCAACGGATGACCGTCCGCTTCCGATGCCAACACGTTGACCTTAGCGGCCCAGCAAGCGCTGGTCCAACGCATATTTTCTATGTTCTGCATCAGAGTTTCTTTTGAGAAATAAAACCTATGCAGATTTATGTCTGGAGGTGCTGGCAAACAGCCGAGAAGAGGCTTGACGTATAGGAAAAGCAAAAATCCAGTTTTGTTCCCGAGCAGCTTCCAGTTCTGGTTGCCTTGGCTCAGGCCTTCGCTTCGCTCAGAATGGCAGTGTGGATTTATGCCACGAAATTGTGGGACGCCAACTGGTCTCATAAATGGTTCTCCGAGCGGGATGTCCCAGCACTCAGGGGCTAAAGCCCGCATTTTTATCGGCCCTTAACGGCACGGCTTGAAGCCGTGCCCTACCCAATCCATTTATGAGACCAGTTTTAGTTTTCCCCGAAAAACTCCGATGGCCGAGGCGGACGGAAAAAGCACTGAAAACCGATAGCTGAAAACTGATAGCTGATAGCTGATAGCCTTCCCCTACCCCGCGTTCGTTCTACAATTAACCCATGTCCCGCCTCGATCAGATCGCCGATCTTGAAAAGCGTTTTCTTCTGCCCACTTACAACCGTTATCCCGTGGGCTTTGAGCGCGGCAAGGGTGTTTTCCTCTACGACTTCGAGGGCAAAAAGTATCTCGACTTCGTGGCCGGACTGGGGGTGAATGCCCTCGGGCATGCGCATCCTCGCATCGTGAAGACCATCCGCGAGCAAGCGGCCCGGGCCATTCACCTTTCGAATCTCTATTACAACGAATACCAAGGACAGCTCGCCGAGCGCCTGTGCCAGCTTTCGGGCTTTGATTTTGACCGCGTCTTTTTTTCGAACAGCGGCACCGAGGCGATGGAAGGCGCCATCAAGCTGGCGCGTCTCGCCGGGCACAAGGCAGGCGGCGATGCCAAGTGTCAACTCGTGGCGCTGCAGGGTTCGTATCACGGCCGAACGTTTGGCGCCATGTCCCTGACCGGCCAGGAAAAGTATCGCAAAGGCTTTGAGCCTCTGCTCGAAAACGTGACCTTTGTGGCGCAGAACGACGTCGAAGCGCTGCACTCTGCCGTCAATGCCAACACCTGCGCCATCGTGCTGGAGCCCATCTTTGGCGAAGGCGGCATCCTCGAATGTTCCGAAGATTTCCTGCGGGCGTGCCGTAGGCTTGCCGACCAACATCAGGCTGCTCTTATCTTCGACGAAATCCAGTGCGGCCTCGGCCGCACCGGCAACATCTTCGCCTTCCAAGGCTTCGGCATAGTTCCCGACATCGTCACCATCGCCAAGCCGATCGCCGCCGGAGTGCCGCTCGGCGCATTCCTGTCCAAAGAACACTTCGCCTCCGCGATTTCGCCCGGACAGCACGGCACCACCTTTGGCGGCGGTCCGCTGGCGTGCCGAGTCGGGCTCGAATATCTGGCGATCGTCGATGAAGAACATCTGCTCGAAAACGTCGTGAAAGTTGGCGGATACCTGCATCAACAGCTCCAGGAACTGGTCGACAAGTACGCCGCGACCCGCGAAGCTCGCGGCCGCGGATTCATTCAGGGCCTCGTGCTCGACATTCCCGCACGGCCATTAGTCGAGCAGGCTCTGGCGGAGGGCGTGCTCTTTAACTCGACCCAGGACACGGTCCTGCGCTTCCTGCCGCCGTTCTTGCTGGAAGAGAAGCACGTGGATAAGGGCATCAGAGTGCTGAAGAAGCTGCTGGGCAAGAAGGGGAAGAAGGCGCAGAACGCGGCTTCAGTGGCCGCGTGAGAACTCGTTTTCGGGCAACGCGGTAAAACGAAGCACAGTTGCGGGGTTCGGAGCAAAAAGGAGGGGAAGCCAGGAGGCAGCTTCCCCTAAAGCGATAGAGGCGATATCACTTAGTAAGACGCTGCCTGTGAGGATTTCGTTGCCCATCGAAACGAAAAATTCCGGAAATAAATCCATCCCGGCCGCCGAGTGCCAAACCAGCCTCGGCACGGCGGGGTTTGGACTGGCAACGGACGTGCAAATTGAAGAGCACTGGCTCGAACTCGCCGGCGGGAACATGCGCTACCTCAAGGCCGGGTCGGGCCCGGCGCTCATCCTCGTTCATGGGCTGATGGGATATTCGTTTTCCTGGAGATTCACCATCCCCGCGCTAGCGCCCCATGCGACCGTTTACGCCATCGACAATCTGGGCGCGGGGTTGTCGACCGCTACTGAGGGCATGGACCGCACCGTACGTGCCACCGGCGAGCGCGTCCTGCAGTTCGCGGACGCGCTCGGCATCAAAGATTTCGACCTGCTGGGTACCTCCCACGGCGGTGGCGTCGCCATCATGGTGGCAGCGATCTGTGCCGAGCGAAAAGGCACCCGCCTGCGGCGCCTGGTGCTGGTCGCGCCCGTCAATCCCTGGTCGCCGCATGGCAAGCGGCTCGCGCCGTTTCTGGGTAGTGCTTTTGGCTCCCTGCTCTTCCGCAGCACGATTGAACGCTGGCGCGCCCTCGACTACCTATGGCTGCGCCGTCTGTTCGGCGACGGATCAAGGATTCCGCCCGATTCGCTCGCGGGCTATCGCATACCCGTACAGGAGAATCACGGCTTCCGTCATGCCTCGCACATCATCAGGAATTGGACGGCGGACCTCGCGGAACTGGAAAAGACGCTCCCCAAGATTCGCGATTACCCCACGCTCCTCATCTGGGGAACGAAAGACCGCGCAGTTGATTTTCATTCCGCCGAGCCGCTGCACCGGAATTTCCGCGATGCCCGTCTGGTGGCATTCGAGGGCGTAGGCCACCTGCCCTACGAAGAAGCGCCCGAGGACTTCAACCGCGCGCTCATCGACTTCCTAACCGGCACCAGTTCTCAGTTCCCAATTCTCAGTTCTCAGTCAACCCCGCAATCTGAGAACTGAGAACTTTTTTCACTGCATGGGTCCTACGACTTTTCACTCGCTGCGCGGATTCGTTGCCGACTACGGCTACTGGGCCGTGGCTCTGGCCTTACTGTCGGAGAGCGCCGGCATCCCCGTTCCCGGTGAGATCACGCTTCTGCTGGCTAGTTTTCTGGCCTATTCCGAACACCAACTCCATCTCGGCTGGATCATCGTGGTTGCCACCTGTGCCGCCACTCTCGGCGGCGATCTCGGTTACGCCCTCGGCCACTACGGCGGACGTCCGCTGCTCGATCGCTATCAAAGCGTCTTTCGGATTCCGCCAGCCACGCTGCAACGCGGCGAGGAAATGTTTGCCCGCTACGGCGCAGCCGCCATTTTCTTTGCCCGTTTCGTCTTCGGCATGCGGACTTTCGCCGGACCGCTGGCCGGAGTGCTGCGCATGCGCTGGCGAACATTTGCGATCTTCAACTTCCTGGGTGCGGCCGTCTGGGTCACCTTCATCGCCGGCGCCGGATATCTCTTCGGGCACCACTGGCGCAGCCTGCTGCGGGCCATGCAGCGTTTCAATATCGTGGTGTTGATTGTCGCTGGGGCCGTGATCCTATATTGGTGGTGGAGACATCGCCGCCAGTCCTCGCCAAAATGACTGACGCCGGCCCGCTGTGGCGGGTTCTCTGAGTCGACCGAGAGCGATGACCGACGGATCGGCTCTATCCCGATGGTGAGGCATCCGATCTTTGGGAACATTCTTCATCCCGGAGTCCGGCACTAGCGCCACATGAATTCAAGAAGAAATCGGTGCCATTAAATCTCAGTTCATTTTCGCACAGCTTCCGGGATCTCCCCGCGAAGAGCAGTGGTTAGTTCTCCGTCCTCGGTTTCTTCCGTCACTTCCACTCGTGCCTCCGTCGTCATATCCTGACAGAAGCATCGCCAGGCACCGGAGAGCCCCCGTGATTTCCGAACGCACGCAAACCAGCCCGCAATCCTCAAAAGCGCCGCGCTTTCCGCAGCTTGGACTTTCACAGGTCTGGGTGCGATTCCTGCTGGCCATCGTCGGACTGATGCTGGCTTTCGCTGCGGCGCTGTTTTCCACGGTCGCGCGCGAGGCGGGCAACATCTGGGGAATGATCATTCTGGCCTCGGCGGCACTGTTGCTGGCCGCCTTCGTCGGCCTCACCACCGTGCCCTACCTGGCGCGGCGGGTCGTCGCGACCCGTGTCCGCGAAGCCATGGACTACGATGTCACGCGCGCTGGCGTGATCTACATCCTGATCAGCGTCGTGATCGGAATCGCCGCCATCAACACCGGGAACAACCTGCTTTACGTCATCGTCGCCGCGCTGCTCTCTGCCATTCTGGTTTCCGGCATTGCCTCGGCGCTGGTGCTCCGTAGTCTCACGCTTGATGTCCATTTGCCCGAACACGTTTTTGCCTCGCGGCCGATGCTGGCGCGCCTGCTCCTGGGCAACACCAGTTCGTGGCTGCCATCTTTTTCCGTGCGCGTGGTTCCCGCTAAGCGCAAATCCAATTCCACAGCCCGCTGGCGCTGGGAAGCCTCGACCTTCGGCTTGCCCCGCAACCGCGCCCCTCAGAACCAGTGGCTCCGCTTGCCCGACCGCCGCTTGCGGCGCGTGCGCGAGACAGAGGAAAAGCCGATCCTGCAAGAATCCGTTTATTTTCCTTTTCTCGCTCCCGAGCAGGAACTCCGCGCTGACCTGGAGATAAACTTCCCGGCCCGCGGCCACTACTGCGAAAGAAACTTCGGCCTCGCCACGCGCTTTCCCTTTGCCTTCCTGACGAAAACCCGGCGGGTTAACCTCTCCCGCGAAGTGATTGTCTATCCCGTCGTTGAGCCCACCGAACAGTTCCGTGAAGTTCTTCCCATGGTTACCGGCGAGTTCGAAACCTTTGTGCGCGGACGCGGCCACGATCTTTACCTCATCCGCGACTACATGCCCGACGACTCCGCCCGCCATGTGGACTGGAAAGCCACGGCCCGCACGGGCGCGCTCAAAGTGCGCGAGTTCAGTCGCGAAGATGAGCGCAAACTCCGCATCGTGTTTGACAACCCCGCACCCGGAGTCCTGCAGGCCGCGGTGTACGAGCAAGCGGTGCGCCTCGCGGCCTCTCTGGGATGGCACTTCCACCACGAAGATGTCGAAGTCTCTTTCGTCGCACCGGGCTTGGCGCCCACCGAGGACGTCTTCACCTTCCTGCGCTACCTGGCGCTGGTCGAGCCGCAGGAGGCGACCCCGGTGTTCAGCCGTCTTCGGGCCAGTGAAGATTACAACCTGATCGTCACCGCCCGCGACGCCGCCGAAATGCCCGCCGCTTTGGCCGCCAGATCCTACGTCATTTCGTTGGGCGTGTGGGGACGGGGCTCTGCCCCCTCCCAACGGGGCGAAGCCCCGCCGCTACATCCTTTGGTCACAAAGAAAGCGCCGCCAGAGCTTTGATTTTTTTCTTTCCCCCAGGCAATTTTCGTCATATACTCCTACTCCGCCGCGGGTCCCGAGATAAAACGGTTTTGCTCCCTTCGTCCAAGACAAATTTGACGCTGTCCGCCGGGCGCGTTGCTTCCGGCACAAGTCCATGGGAGGTGCAAATGTTGATCTGTGATCTGCTGAGAAATCAAGTCCCTATTTCCGCCGAGGCCCATCAGAGCGTGCTCGAAGTTGCCACCATGATGGTGCAGCACAACATCGGCGCCGTACCCGTTCTGCAAGATGGCCAACTGGCCGGCATTTTCTCGGAGCGCGACCTGATGAGCCGTGTGGTGGCCGCAGGCAAGGATCCCGCCCGCACCCTGGTCAATCAGGTCATGACTGAAGATCCGTTGACGGTTGCTCCGAACGATCCTCTGGAAACCTGCAAGACCCTGATGAAGCGGCATGGGTTTCGCCATCTGCCGGTTTGCGCGGGACGTGAACTGAAGGGCGTCGTTTCCTTGCGCGACATTCTTCTTCACGACCTCGACGAAAAAGACGATGAAGTGCGCATGATGCGCGCCTACCTGCACTCCACGCCCGACGTCGGATAGTCTTGGCAGCCCTTGCTCTGTGGTTGGCAGCAAGGTGGGAGGGTAACGGTTACTCCGACCAGGGGTAAGGGGTAATGGTTACTAAGGTTACCTACTGTGGGTTGACCCCGCAAGGCATCGTGCCTGAGGATGTGGAAGAGGGTCAAGGCGCGGCGGTTACGGTTGGTCGCGTTCTTCCCGCCGCATCTCCCATGACTTTGCACAGCCATACCATCGTCCTTTCTTTGTGGTGCGCGCAACCGATCCTGCAATCGGTGGTTGCGGCGATCCTATGGCGCCGTAAGCTGCACAAGCAGTTTCCTGTATTTTTCTTGTTTCTCCTGGTGCAGGTTGCGAATTTTGCCATCATGTTTCCGCTTTGGCTCACCGGCATTGACACGATGTATTTCTGGCTTTTCTGGCTGGGCGAGGCAGTCAACGCGGTTCTCGGCTTCAAGGTCATTCATGAGATTTTCCTCGACGTGTTCCGCCCCTATCACACGCTGAAGGACTTGGGTACT
>JBEKFN010000086.1:0-12371 GCA_050013295.1 Terriglobales bacterium | reverse complement strand
CGTCAGGTCGACGCAGTTGTGGTCTATCGCTACGACTGATTCGCCAGGAGCCTGCGGCAACTGGTCAACGCGCTCTGCGAGTTCCACGAATAGGGCATCAGTTCATCTCATTGCATGAGGGCGTCGATGCTTCCACGGCGAACGGGCGTCTTGTGTTCGGCATCTTTGCCAGTATCGCGGAGTTCGAAAGAGACCTGATTCGCGAACGCGTACGATCTGGACTGCAACACGCGAAGTCCAAGGGAATAAGACTTGGTCGCCCTAGGCTGCCGGATTCGTCACAGCAGTCCCGCACAACACGCTGGCGTCGGATGCGGGTAGCATGGAGATGCACACAACCGGTTCAATGTATCTGGGTCGAGTCGAAAATGGTGAGTCGATCTGACTGTCCTGGTGGCTGGGCTCCAGGATATAGGTCCGGTTTGCCGACGCCCCGTCCAGAATCGTCGCATCCGCGCGCAATGCGCACTTGCGACCCGACTTACAGACCTGAAGTCTGGTAGCGCAGAACCGACAGGGCCAACCGGTATTCATATCCGGCTTGAGCATTTCCGATCTCGGCCTGGGTCTGCTGTAGCTGTGCCTGGCTGAGTTCTACAATCGAACTGAGGCCCAGCTTGTATCGTGTCTGGGCAAGATCAAGCGCCTGGTTCGCCTGCGCCAACAACTGCTCACTCACATTCACGCGGTCGAATGCCGTGCTTGCCGCCAGCCAGCTTGTGCGCACATCTCGCGAAATCCGATTTCTAAGATCGATCAGACGTTGCCGAGTGGCCTGAGCTCGCAAGTCTGCTTCGCGCGACTGCGCGGAGTAGAGGAATCCATTGAAGACCGGAATCTCGAGGTTCACCCCTGCGGCCGCGTAAGGCCCATAGATGATGTCGTTACGGACCGGGGAATCTCCAAAAGCTCCGAGGGCACTGATGGTCGGATAGAACTGGTCGTGCTCGGCTTGGTGCCGCTTCTCCGCGGACTCCGACTGAAACTCCAGCCCAAGAATCTCGGGACGCTTGGCAAAAGCCTCGGCGATCAAAGGGTCCACATCGGCTGGGGGTGGTGCCAGCGGTTCGGTGTCGTTCACCAGTTCGAATGCTTCGAGAGTGGGAAATCCCAGAATCGCCGAAAGAACCGCCGCGGAAGCCTTGTCGTTGTTTACCGCGTCCAGGTAGAGAAGCTTTGCCTGCGCCAGATTCACGTTGGCAAAGCTCAAGTCCAACTCCGACTTTAATTTGCTCCTCGTAAGAGCGGAAACCTGGTCAGATAACAACTGCCGCGAGGCTACGGTCTGCTCGGCCACTTGCAGCACAGCATGAGTCTGCAGCGCATTGTAAAAGGCCTGGTCCACGGCCAGTAGGACTTCATCTTTAGTTGCTGCCGCGTTCTGTTCGTCGGCTCTTGCCTGAAGGCGGGCGCTGGCAACCAGGTTCGTGGTGTGCCCAAAGTCGGTAATGAGTTGGGTCACCGTTACGCCTCCGGCGGCTCGGGTGTAGACGGTTGGATTGTTCAATCCCCCAGCGGTGATGCGGCTGTTGTTTTGGGCATCGACCGCCGTCAGGTTGGCATAGGTTTGTGGCCAGAGATTCGAGCTCACTTCCCGCGTCACCTGCTTCGAAGCCAAGGCACTGAGCCGCGCTACAGAAATCGCTGGATTGTTTTTCAGCGCGAGCGCCTCTGCGTCTTTCACGGTGAGCCGTACCACATTCGGTGAGCGGGGAGCAGCATCCGGACTCCCGGCCGTCACCGCACTCGTGCCGGATTGCGATTTCGAAGGGTCTGCGGAACCCGAGCGCGCATCGGACGGGCTCTGCAAAGCCGACACGGACTGTGCCAAGAGTTGGATTGAGAGCGTGGTTGAGAGCGTGAGAGCGCTCAGTAGAAATGCTAGCCTCCACGTCATGCCGGCTGTTCCTCCTCTTTCTCATTCTTCTTATCTTCATCATTGCCGTGAACCATGAGATAGACCGCAGGTACGAGAAAAACTGTGACTACCACCGAAACCGCGAGGCCTCCGATCACGGCGCGCGCCAGAGGAGCGTATTGCTCGCTGCCCGTCTCCACTCCCAAGGCCATCGGAAACATGCCCAACAAAGTCGCGAGCGAGGTCATGAGAATTGGGCGCAGCCTGATCTTGCACGCTCGCACCAAGGCCTCCTGCAGCGAGAAGTCCTCCTTGCGCAACTGGCGCGCAAACTCGACGATCAAGATGCTGTTGGAAACGACGATTCCAGTCATCATAATCACGCCCATGAGAGACATGATGTTGAAGGTGCTGTGCGTGAGCCAAAGAATCAGCACTACCCCCGCCAATCCTGGAGGGATCGCCACCAGGATGATCAGCGGGTCGATGAAAGAAGTGAACTGCGCCATCAGAATCAGATAGACGAGCACGATGGACAGCACAAGACCAATGGAAAAGCGTTTGAACGATTCCTGCATGCCGACCACGGACCCGAGCACATTGACCCGTATATTCTCCGGCAACGACAGGTGTCTGACGATCTCGTTGACTTCGCGATTGATTACACCTAATGCCTCACCCGAAGGCATCACATAGACGTCAATGACGCGCTGAAGCTGATAATGGTCGACTTCCGTCGGGGTATTCATCGGCGTGATGTCAGCCACGGATTGCAGCGGCGTGTAATTCTTGATACCGGGAGCGCGCAAAGGGATTTGTTTGAAATCCTCCATGCTCATGTTCTGGATCTGCTTATCGAAGTACTGCACGGTAAGCATGTAGTTGTTGCCAGTCTTGGGATCGATCCAGTAACTCGGCTCGATCATGCCGTTGGACGTCAGAGCAGTGATCACATTGTCCACCACCTGTTTAGGTGAGAGTCCAATCAAGCTGGCGCGTTCGCGATCGATATTCAGCTGCAATCCGGGATAAAGAAGATTTTGGGGAATCAGCACGCTGCTCACGCCCTGGCGGCTGCGGATCTGCTTGGCGATATTCGTTGCCACCTTATAAGCGCCGTTGAGATCGTTGCCTCGGACTTGTACATCGATGGGCGCGGGTAATCCCAGGTTGATCACGGCATCGACCAATCCGCCCGCCTGAAAATATGTATCGAGTTCCGGCAAGTCTTCGGACAGTTTGCGGCGAACGCGCCCCATGTATTCATAACTGCCGAGTTTGTGGTCTTCTTTCAAGCTCACCAGTACAAATGCCGTATCCATGGACGAGTTGCTGGTGTACATGGCGGAGAGGTCGGGAGTTATCCCGATATTGGAGACGATCATTCCCAAGTCGTGGGGGCCAATTACCTGGCGAATATCGTTCTCGACGCGCGCGATGTATTGGTTGGTGACCTCAATCCGGGAACCGCTGGGCGCCTTGACGTTGATGACGAACTGGCCTGGATCGGTACGTGGAAAGTACGCTGTGCCCACGAATGGAAAAATAACCGCTAGGATCAAGACGATGCCCCCGGCAATCCACGCCACGGTTCTCCCCGGCCGGACTAGAGCGCGAGTCACATAACGCTCGTAACGATCCAGGAGCTTCTCGAACAGCTCATTGAACCGGCCAAGGAACCTCATGTAGAGGGATCGCGAAGCGGACTTGCTCTCTGACTTGCGTTCAATCTCCTCCTCCACGTCCGGGAGGTGGATGAAGTTCGCGCAATAAAGCGGCACAACCGTCATGGCGAAGATGTACGAAGCAAAGATAGACAGCACCACGCCCAGAGCGAGATCGGTGAAAAGGTAGCGGCTGACGCCGAAGAAAAACGTTACGGGGAAAAACACGATCGAGGTGGTAGACGTGGCCGCCAGAACTGCCAGCGAGACCTCCATCCCTCCTTTTTCGGCTGCCACTCTCGGGCTTTCGCCGATTTCCATGTAACGGAAAATGTTTTCCAGCACCACGACCGAATCGTCAATCAGCCGGGAGAAAGCCAGCGCCAAACCGCTCAGCAGCATGACGTTGATCGACCCGCCCATGGCATTCATGAGCAAGAAGCACACCAACGCGGAAAGCGGAATGGACAGGAGCACAGCAAAAGTAGCTCGTGGGCTGCCCAGGAAAATGAGAATCATGATTCCGGTCAGCACCAGCCCGATTCCGCCTTCCTTCATTACGTTCTTGATGGCACTTTTGACAAAGATGGACTGATCGAAGACGACCGCCGTCTTGAGCGATTTCGGAATGTCCAACAGATCCTTGATCGCCACCTTGATTCCATTCACAATCGTGATGGTATTGCTGTCGCCGCCTTGCTTTAGCACAGGGATGTAAACGGACTGCTGTCCGTCGATACGGACGATGTTGGTTTGGATCGCGCCCGAGTCCTTGGCCTCACCCACATCGGCAACCATCACCGACGCGTTGCCCACGGTCTTCAGCGGAATGCGGTTGATTTCCTCTACGTCAGGCAACTGCGCATTGGCGTAGATGTTGTAGTCTCTGGGACCGATGCGAACATCCCCGGCGGGAAGAATCAGGTTGGAATCATTCACCGCGTGAACCACGTCCATCAGGCTAAGTTGGTGCGCCTCCAGTTTGACCGGATCCACATAGACCATGATCTGGCGGTAGCGTCCGCCAAAGGGCTGAGGCACAGAGGCGCCGGGTACGTTGGCGATCTGGTTACGAACCTGGAATTGCGCCAGATCTTTGAGCCGGGTCTCATCCAGGCCTTCCCCTTTCAGCGTTACCAAACAAACTGGAAGGCTCGAGGCATCGAACTTAAGCACCACCGGCGGCAAAGTACCTGGAGGCAGACGTCGAAGATCGGCCATCGCCAGGTTCGCGATGTTGCTAAGAGCGGCATTGCCATCGCTCCCCGGCTTAAAGTAAATCTTGATCAGGCTTACGCCCGTCAGAGAGCGTGATTCGATGTGGTCAATGTTGCTGCCGAGGGTAAAAAAACGCTCGAACGTATCGGTAATGTCCGCCTCGACTTGCTCCGGAGGCATCCCCGCGTAAAAGGTCGCAACCACCACCACTGGAATCTTGATCTGCGGGAACAGATCCACCGGCATCCGAACCACAGTCGTCACGCCCACGACGGCGATCACCAGACAAAGCATGATGACGAAGAACGGGTACTTCAGAGCGAATCTCGGCATTACTTTCGCTCTCCCGTCTGACCATCGCTCGCATCAGTGGACCCTGGTTCCAACTTCGGCTTCACCACTTCGCCGTCCGTGTAGTCGGATTGACCGGCGCTGATCACTCGCTCCTTTTCCGAGAGGCCGTGAACGACCTCCACGGTGGTAGAGGTTTGCTCCCCTAGTTCAACGTTCCGCTTCTGCACACGATTCTGATCGCCCACGACCAGCACGTAATGGTTATTTTCATTGCCTTCCTGGACCACGGCTTGGACGGGAACCGTGAGCGCGTCCTCGCTCCCGTGCAATACCAGCTTGACCTCGGCGTACATGCCGTCGGTCAAAGTGTTTTGCGGATTCTCCACGTCAATCTCGGTATGCATGGTCCGCGTCTCCTCATTGAGTGAATCGGCGAAGCGGGCGACGCGCCCTTGGAAGTCTCGATTTAAATCGAGAACATGCACTTGCACTACGCTACCCAAGTGCAGCAGCGGCACGGAGGATGCGGGTATCGGGATCACCAACCTCAACAGTGACCACTCCGCTAGTTGCACCACCGGCTGTGATTGGGTCTCCGATGAGGTTCCGGCTGAGATCAGGGCACCGGTATCGACGTACCGTTTGGTGACTACGCCCGCGAAGGGAGCTGTGATGTGCGAATATGCCTGCAAGGCTGACAGGCGCTCGAGAGTAGCTTGCGCCATCCCGAGCTGGTTCTGCGATTCAGCCAGGGCGGCGCGAGTGCTGCTGATCTGTGCCTCGGTCTCTTTATCTTTCGCCAGCGCATCGTCCAATTCCTGCTCGGCGACCAATCCCGGACGCTCTTCTGACGCCTGTTTGAGCCGCGTATATGCTGAGTGGTAAGCCTGGTGCGTAGACTCCGCTCGTTCGATTTCACTTTGGGCGCGGCGAATCGCGTCTTTGCTGCGCGCGATGTCCGCCTGGGCACCCGTGACCTGCGCATTCAGTTCGGGGACCTCCAGAATGGCCAGCTCCTGCCCGGTTCTGACCTTGTCCCCCACATCCACAAAAATGTGGCGGATGTAGCCCGATACCTTGGCGTGAACATCGACTTGCTGGAATGGACGAAATTCACCGGTGAGAGTAATGGCGTTTTCGAGTGGACCGCGGGTGGCAAGTACGACCGGCGCAACCCGTCGCGGAGGTTCATCGGCCTTCTTGGCTTTTGGGTCACCAAGCGAATGCATGAGCAGCGTGATCGCGATCGCCGCGGCAAGCGCTACAACTCCAATCAGTATGTGTTTTCGTTGCAGCGTCATTTTTTCAATCTAAGATCTGCACAGCTCCTGCTAGTGAAAAAAACCTACCCCAGTGAAAGCGGAGGGCCAAACGCGGGGGTAAGGCTCGTACACGCTACGGTAAGCAGCAGCGGAACGAAAGTAAAGACAATCCCATCCAACCCATGCCTCCAGGGGAACAGCCCAGATCACTCGGAAAATTGCGATGGGATGCGTCGCGCTCTCAAGTTCACTTGGCTCGTTTGGTACTAAGTTCGGTTGGAATGACTAGCTATTGACAACGAGGAAAAGATCAGCAGGTGGGAGGCGGTCGATTGTAGAGACTCTTCTCCAGAAGAAGAGTTGGAAGAGGCGGGCCAGCCGGCGCCACACGGGGATAAAACGCGGGAGCCTGCGATACCTTTACTTTAGCTGCAGGCGCAGCCCAACGAATCGCATCGCGATCCATGTGCTGCCGCACAGCTTGCGAGTCACCGGACTGAACCGCTGTATTGTAGGAAAGTGTAACGTGGAAAGTTCGTGTAGCCAGTGTCAAGACCAAAGAAAACATGACAACGCTGACGAGCGCCCAGTACCACCACGGCACCGAACGAACCGCAACGTCTGTTGTTTCCTCTTTCACCACGACAGCCTCGGGATGATTATAGAATCCACGCGCCCAAAAGCAAGGTTACCAGCGGCGCTGGAACTGGTCTGACTCCTAGATCCGTACCGCACCAATACTACGGGCGTTCCCTATTTCAAAGATGCGATGCGCCAGGAAGGAGGTTGTTTAATTTCCTAACAGGAAGGCAGCAATTGTGATGGCCGCCTTGCGGCATTTAAGAGGATCAGCTTTTGCGATACGGAACGGACGTATAGAGTAACCGAATCTTGCAAATGGGAACATTCACACCATCGGAATGGTTGACGGTAACGGAAGCAGCGAACTACCTGAAGGTGAAGCCTCGTACATTGCTGCTTTGGGTGCGACAAGGCAAGTTGAAAGCGTTTGCACTGTCGGGCACAAAACGCCGCGTTTGGCGCTTCCGTCACACGGATGTAGACGCTGCTCTTCTGGAATCCTCCCAAGAAAGGAAGTTCCAAGTCTTACGTCGTTTGTCCGTTTAGGACGGTTGCATTATTGTGCTGCTGCCTTGGCCTTCGTATCAGCGAATCGTCTACGAGCGTCAGTGCGTCGCGGACTGGATCAAGCGGAACGAACTCGACCTTGAGCGCGAGCCGCGGTCGACTCGGAAGCAGCGCCAACCTAGGCGGGGGTCGCGATGACCATCGAAGGCAAGCCACGGAAGGGTCGGCACACTGAAGACCGACGTTCAATGAGTTCTATAAAAGGGGATGTCGAGAAAAAAGCTCCGCCTCGACCGGAGGCCGAGAAGCTGCATTGGCACGAGGATTCGGCTCACACACGCTTCCGCCAGTTTTCAACAACTTGCAAACCACGAAATCAAACAGAAATCAGTTCACCAGCGCAAGAGCCATGCGAACGACTTTCGAGTGAGCTTGCTCCATCTCATCCGTCACGACGCAGCCTCAAATGATTAGGGGCACCTGCCCATACTGTGGAGATCGAGGAGGGAATGGTGATTCCGGAGTGCGTTCGACCGCGGGGACTTCGATCTGGCCGACCCGGACAGCACATTCAGCAAAGTTCATTTCTTAGACTAGTTCCTGGAGGACACGCTCTAGTATTTGAGGCATTTTCGCGGCCAGCACGGGTGAAAGGTCCGGTTGCATGGGAGCAGAATCGATACAGATGGCAATTAGACTGAGGCGAGCCGTCGCGAAGGACGGTGAGACAATCCGAAGTAGGTGTATGACCTGAGTCAGGGAAAGATGGTGGACATGCCACTGTCGATCCTCCAGACCCCGCATCCCATTTCCATCTCCAAAAACTGCCACGCTGCCCACTTGAGAGGGGTCGAGCAGGGCGTCAACGAGAGTGATCCGGCTCCGCCCTTCGATTTGGTCAGCGCAAGCGAGGAGATCTGTGCCGCACCAGAGTAGCTCCATGTCCTCAGGCAGTCTGGGGTCACAGGCGAGCCGGTTGATGACGTGCCAGCCGACGCCTTCATCACCCATGAGGTGATTGCCAAGACCAATGACCAAATGGGATTTCACGAGAGTCGTCCTGTGGCGACGGCGGAAGCAATCGGCAATCGGATCTTAAAGGTGCTACCTTTGCCGACCTCACTCTCCACGGAGATACTTCCATGATGCGAGGTGATGATTCCGTAAGCAATGGACAAGCCGAGGCCCGTCCCCTGACCGCTCTCCTTGGTGGTGAAAAAAGGGTGGAAGAGCTGGTCAATCTTATCTGGGGGCACACCGCATCCCGTGTCCGTAATCAGGACTTCGACGGAATTGTCGGGCACGCTGTGGCGGGTGGTAATGGTAATGGTGCCTCTCTCTTGCATGGCCTGAACGGCATTTATGAGGATGTTCATGAACACCTCCTCAAGCTCGGATTTGTTAGCCATGACGGGAGGAAGCTGCGGGTCGTAGTTGGTGGCCACGGTTATGTTCAGGAATTGCGCTTGTTTTGTAACGAGAGACAGCGTGTCTTGGAGGATCTTGTTGAGGTCGGCAAGTTCGGGGTTGACCTTGGAATGCCGGGAGAATTGCAACAAGCCCTTGACGATATCACGGCAGCGCTCGCTCTGCCGGACGACCTCCTGGAGGTTTTCGCGGTTGGGATCATTCTCCTTGAGTTCCTCGAGGGTGAGCCCGGTCAACGCCATGATGGCGCCCAGGGGATTGTTGATCTCATGGGCAACGCCCGCCGCCAGGATGCCTAACGAAGCCAGCCTTTCCGACTGCGCGACCCTCGCCTGCATCGCGAACAATTCTTCGCTGCGCTGCTTGACCTTTTCCTCGAGAGTTCGTCCCCACTCCTCGAGGTCGCCCCGCATCTGACGCAGGCTTTTCAGCATGGTGTTGAAGGAATCGGCCAGCAAGGCGATTTCGCCCTGCTGGGGGCTCGACTGAACTTCCTGATCGAAGCGGCCCGCAGCGATATTTTGGGTGGCAGCGACCATCTTGCCCACGGGAAGCATGACTTTGCCAATCTCGCGATAAGTCACTCCGAGAATAAGAATGAAGCCAATCGTGGCAATGCCGAAAAACGATAGGATGACCCGGTTGCGCGTGGAAGTGTATGCCCTTTCCAAGCGCCCGACGGCGAGCATCCCGATGATTCGTCCCTCGTAATTACGCAGGGGCGCATATGCACTGACGTACCAATCCCCAGCCGCCAACATCCGGCCACGAAAACTGCGGCCCTGCTCGAGAACATCCTCACGGACTTCTGCCGGGGACGGCGTGCCCACCCAGCGCACGCTGCCGGTCGTTTTGACGGTGGTCGAGACACGCATATCGTCCTGGAAGATCGTAACCACTCCAATATCCTGGTTGTCCAATCGGTCTCCCTGAAATAACACTTTCCAGATGCGGTCGACGATTTCGAAATTCTGGTTCAAAAGGATGCCCCCATACAGCGCGCCCACGATTCTGCCGTCGGTTCCGACCACCGGGGCGCTGGCAATCATAACCAGGCCCGATGGTCCCGCCGTCTTATCCGGCGCCGGCGCATCGGTTCGGGGAGATTCCCCCGAAGGCAGGTACGCTCTGGAGGCAAGAAGAGGATCCGTGTTGTGGAGGATCTCGGCAGACAGGATCTCTGTAGCTGCGGCTACCTTCCCCGAAAGTGCCGCCCTGACGACACCACTCGAGGAGATGTCACTGATCGCACCGTGAGGTTCAGAGACCTGCGGAGATACGTGTCCCTTCGGGTCCGTGAGGGTGAGGAAATCTAATCTGTTGTCTTTCCGGATCGAATCCAGATAGGCCGAGAGGGAGCTTCCCTTCCCGGCTGCCAGGTGTTGTTGCAGGTGTTGTTGAATGATAGTTCCGGGCGCAACCAGCTGAACCGTTTGCTCCACGGTCTCAAGCTTCTGGTCGTACAGCGAGCGAGCCACCGCCAAGTCGTGGTCTACAGCGCGGTGGGGCTGCATCATGATCGTCGAACTCACGATCCACGAGCCCAGCAGCGATGTGGCCAGCCCGCCGATTCCCAGAATGACTAGGTAGTCGGAGATCAGCTTCGCCCTAAGGGAGAGCCTCCGAAATGAGAAGTTGAGCCTCATGGCATTTCTCTAACGTGCCGGCCGCGGAGTTGGCGATACCCAAACTCGGGTGGGCGGTCCGCTCCTCGTCCCGCCACATAGGGCGCAGGGCGCTCTTACCCGTCAACCGATGGGCGTCTCTGAAGAAGGTGCACGGAACACGAGATGCACGGGTCGTAAGCTCGCGCGACCATCTCTAGCTTCTTCTTGAGAGCGGGTACATCCTTGCTCGGGTTTTGCTCGACGGTAGAGCGGAAGTGGTTTTCAATGCTGGCAACGTTAAATGCCGTAGGGGTGATAACGTCCGCCGCGATGATTCGACCTTCGTCGTCGTAAGTATAGCTGTGAACGAGCAGTCCGCGGGGCGCCTCGGTAACTCCCGTGCCGGTACCCGCTTTGGGGTGCACGGCGACACATCCTTCTTCTTTAACGCCGTCGCGAAGCAGGCGGTCCACAATTGCGAGTGCGGAATGTACATCATGAACCAATTCGACCGCTTGGGCTTTGTTGTTGTCCATGGGGTTGTCACTCGGTAGCCGCAGTCCCAATTCGCCCATGGCCACTCGGGCGCGCTCCGTCAGTCCCTGCGTGTTGGTGGTGAGTCGAGCCAGGGATCCCACCATGAACGGCTTACCATTAAACGAACTGTGCTTGGCGTGGGAGCCGGGAACGGACTTTTCATTACTCAGGGAGCGGTAGTCGGCGGCGGACACGCTCTGCTGCTGCCCGTTCGAGGAGACGATGATTTCGTTACCCGCATAGTAACCATGATTCTGCGGGGAGGAGAGCGCGGCGAAAACGGTGTCAGTATGGCAGAAGTCGGCGGCGGGCAAGGATGCCAACAGTTCTACAGTCGTCTCGCAATCCGCCACGCCCTGCATAAGGGCCGCGCGCAACGCCACCAGCGAGTCCACGCTGGGAAGTTTCCCAAACCCTCCCACAATCGCGTTGACCGGGTGGACGGCCCGCCCCCCGAGGGTTTCCTGGATCGAGTTCCCCAGCTTCTTCAAGCGCAGGCCTAGCTTCACCGCATCCAGATGGTCCGCGGCAAGCGCGGTCACACTGGGATAATCCAGATAGTCCGGCACGGCCAGGCAGAATAGATGCAACGCATGGCTCTGGATGCTCTCGCCCCTGTACAAGAGATCCCGCAGCAACTCCGTCTGGGGGGTGACCTTGACTCCCAGAGCGTTTTCGGTGGCTTTGAGCGAGGTCAAGGAATGAGCGACGGAACAGATCGAGCAGATCCTGGACAGTATCGGAGATATATCTTCGTAACTCCTGCCGCGCACCAGCCCTTCCAGAAGGCGCGCTCCTTCAAAAATGTCGAAGCGGAACGACGAGACAGCGCCGTCGTTCAACTCCACCGTAATCCCACCATGACCTTCGACCCGAGCCAGATGCTCGACCTGAATCTTTGTGCTCATGAGTGATCTCCTGATATGGGCGCGAAGGTACGCAACTTGGCCGCGATCCTCTCGCGAGGGATGCCTTTCTCCCCAAACATGGCCAGCGCGGAAGAGAAGTTCGCCTCATCGACCGGGCCGCGGCAACCCACGCACGGGATGCCCAGCTCCGGGCAGCGGGCGTCACACCCGGCCACCGTCAGCGGACCGCAGCAGATTTGCGACTTTTCGATGAGGAGGCAATTGTTTTCGAGCATCCTGCACTCCGTGCAAACGGGATACTCCGGGAAGATGGGCGGGTCACCGTTCAACAGGCTGGACACGGCCGACAGAAACTGCCCCATTTCGATGGGGCAACCCGTGAGGTTCAGATCGACCTTGACCACTTCCCGCAGGGAACGCGGTGGCAGGCTGTCGTACTGGGCCCCCTCACTGCCGTAGATCTCCAGGAGAAGCTTGGCCCGGTCTGCCTCGGGGTTCAGAGCTGCGACTCCACCCCAGACCGCGCAGGTTCCAACCGCCATCAG
>JBEKFN010000085.1:0-12421 GCA_050013295.1 Terriglobales bacterium | reverse complement strand
GGTCGCGCTATCGACGCTAGAAACTGGTCGTGAGGCGCATGGCGACGCTCCGTGACGGGCCGATGGCGTTGCCGGAGAAAAGCCCGCCGAAGTCGATGACGTCGAGGACATTGTTCAGATTCTGTCCGTCGATCTGAAAGCGCATATTCAAATGGTCGGACTTATAGACATCCGCACCAGCCGAGGCGTTGACCTGGAACGAAGGTGAGATTCGCCCGCGGGCGAAGTTAAGGCGATCGAACACCTGCTGTCCATATTCCATGAGCGCCAGGCTAGGGTCGCCATCGAACTGGAATGGCAATCCGGTATCGTATTGCATCCCGCATGCGATCCAGAGGCGCGGTTTGACCTGGTAGCGAAGGCGTCCGCGAACGGTGTGGCGCTGATCTTGGGAATCGGGGAAATGGCCGGTGAGCGCTTCCGCCGCCGCGGCGTCCGTACCCAGAAACAAGCCGCCGGTCACCGGAGCCCAGGCATTGCCGACTGTATAGGAATAGCTCACGAAACCCGAAAAGCCGCGCCAGTCGGGAAGATCGAGTTTCGCTTCCGCTCCATAGATGACGGCTTTGCGGAAGGCAATCGGGTAACTGATGCTGGTATTTTCGAGCTGATTGTCATCCGCATAGTTGGACACGAGGCGGCGGAAATAGTTGGCATCCAGCTTGAACTTTGCGAGGAGCACCTTGGCTAAACCGGCTTCGTAGTAATTTCCTTCGGAAACTTCAACTGGGCGCCGCAGAAAATTTGTTGGGGCTATAGATTCGATTGTGGTCGAACTCGAAAGCAGAATGTTTTCGAAGGAGGGCGTCTGAAAAACGCGATCATAGGAAAAATGCACAAGCAGTGTAGCGGACGGGAAGTAGCGCGAAATCGCCAGGCGTGGGTCCACGCCGTGCCGATTCAATATGAGCTGGTAGTGGTCCCAGCGCAGCCCGGCGTTGATGGTCCAGTTTTTTAGACGGATCTGGTCCTGCACGAATGCGGATTGCTCGAGGTCTGGGCGACTTCCAAGAAAGCCGAAGGTCGGGGGTGTGCCGGGATCAAATTGCGTCCGATCGGAAATGATGTAGTTGAAATTTTCGTTTAGAAGCAGGTTGTCCGACTCGACCCCAAACTTCCACTCGTTGCGGCCATGATCGACGGTTGCGGTCCCCTTGAAGTACGCGTCGCGGAAGAAATTGTGCTGGAAGATCTCGATGGGAGTCGACTCTGGGTTGGAGTTAAAATCATTCGCGTTGTCGCGCGCCATCGCGCGAAAATCGGCCACCGCATGGGATGAGAAGGTGTGCTGGTAGGAGGCGATTCCCATTGTCTCAAAGTTATCGGCCGTCTGGCGCTGGCCCGCGGCTTCCTGTGGCTGTTCGTTCGGAATGTCATAGCGCGACAACTCATGGCGGACGATGAATCGCAAGCGATCTTTCGATGTCAAGTCGCGCTCGTAGTTGACCGAAAAATTCCCCAGCGTACCCGTATTCGAATAGTTTTGCGGAACTACCGGATTGAGATAGTGGTCCGTCATGCTGCCGCTGGCGCCGGCACCGAAGGTATTCTTCCCCCAAACGTACTGCCCCTGTGCCGCAGCGCCGGCCGCATCGAAGCTGCCGCCGGAAAGCACTAACTGGCCGTGGAAACCGGGCTGCGCATCTTGCAGCGTGTTGACTTCGACCACGCCTCCCATTTTTCTGCCGTATTCCGCGGGAATGCCCGCGGTGTAGATGCTCAGCGATTGCATGTCGTCCGCGTCAATCGCCGGTCCGAAGCTGGGCGAACGATCGTCCGTCAGCGGGATCCCGTCCACCACAAACTGTGTCTGATATTCCGAGCCGCGTGGATGGAGCACGGCATTTCCCTCGTACAGCCAGCCGGGCTGCGAATTCACCAGATCCTGCAGCGAACGGCCCGGGATCGAACTGAGCCGGTTTTGAATGAGGTCGGAGCCAATCTGACTTACGGCGCCAGCTTGATCGGGATTGATCAACGTATTGACCGCACTCACCGTTACCGCCTGATTCACCGTAGGCAACTCGAGTTGGACTGTGTATTCGGCCGGAATCGAGGAATGAATATCGACAGATTCGGATATCTGCGCGAACCCAGGCTGCTTGATTTCAAGCTGGTAGATGCCGCAAGGCAGGCGCTGCACGTCCAGGCGACCCTCAT
Organism: Terriglobales bacterium; assembly: GCA_050013295.1. Lineage (GTDB taxonomy): Bacteria > Acidobacteriota > Terriglobia > Terriglobales > Acidobacteriaceae > Acidiflorens. Next base: position 10,261 of record JBEKFN010000085.1, on the reverse strand, counting down.
CGCTGGTGGCCAGATTATTTCGATAACCATTCGCCTTGCTGGTGATCTGAACTGTCGTTTTCACCGCTAGACCTGCCGGATCGGTCACTTTGAGGCGTAATTCGCCGCTATTGCTCTGGCAAAAGAGCGGCAGCGCGCACAAAAACAAAATAGCAGCAAATCTCGTCATGAAGAGTCGGCCTTTGTAGTTTAGCTGTTCTCCGGGGATGGGTTAACTGGCGTTTCCCTGCGCGATGGTTACCTTGGGAGGTCCACGGCTCCGTCGGAATCGGTGACGGAGAGGCGGAGTTCGCCAGGAAGGTTAGTGGGCGGGATCGCTACGACTTCGGCCGGAGGGGCGGTGGTTCCGAATGCATTGGAAAAATACTATTTTGTAGCTACATATTGCCATTATATTATTGTCAGCATGATCTGGTTCGAGTGGAGCGATGACAAAGCGGCAAACAATCGGCGCAAACATGGCATCGCGTTTCGAGACGCCACGCAAGTCTTCAATGATCCGTTCGCGATTGCTGGCGAGGACCACATCGAAAGCGGCGAACGCCGATGGCAGATCATCGGCATGGTGGAGAGAGTGATCGTAAGTACTCGTGGCCTGCACCATTGAGGAAGTAGGACAAGACGAGGTGATCCGACTCATTCAGCTCGCCGAGCAACCCGAAAGGAGCGAATCCGTTATGAACAAAATCGTCAGAAAATCTCTTACTGAGCGCAAGCCCACCGCCAGACGGAAGCAGGAACTGGCGAAGCTCGCTGCCCGACCCGAGCGCGAAATCGACTTGTCTGACATCCCAGAATTAACCGACAACTTTTGGCGCAATGCCATGCGGAACCCATTCTACCGACCCATCAAGAAGCAGGTAACTCTTCGCCTCGATGCGGATGTGCTTGCTTGGCTCCGCAAGCAGGGTAAAGGCTATCAGACCAGAGCCAATTCCCTGCTCCGGGAGATCATGGTAAAGCAACGATGAGCACAAGGAACGACCCCCTTTCACGGGATAGCCCGATTACGATCTCCCGGACGAACAGACTACAAAATACCGCCCGTCCGGGCGGTGATGGCGGTACTATTTTTTTGTGAGATTCGAATTCCCATTCCTGGGTTCGGTGGATGCGGTTCTGACAATAGAGACGCTGCCAACGGTGGGAAGACTGCTACATTAAGAAGTGCACACCGACGAGCCGGAGGTGCAAATACAGATTCAAGGAGAAGGCTCGCTATGCGCATCGCAGTGGTCGGTTCCGGATATGTCGGGTTGGTGACGGGAGTGTGTTTTGCGGATTTGGGACACGAGGTTGTCCTGGTCGATAACGACGCGGAGAAACTCGCTGCACTAAGGAATGGCGAGGTGCCGATTCATGAAAACTTTCTGCCCGAGCTGCTGGCGCGGCACCGGGGACAGCGCATCAAGTTTTCCGGCGACTTGCAGGCGGCAACGAGAGAGAGCGAAGCCGTGTTCATCGCGGTTGGGACACCGCCAACCGAAAGTGGGGACGCCGATCTTTCCTATGTAGAGTCGGTGGCGCGGGAAATTTCCGGGGGCGTCGACGGGTATAAGGTGGTGGTGGAGAAGAGCACGGTTCCGGTGTATACGAGCCAGTGGATCCGGACCATCATCATGAGGAACGGGGCCGATCCCTCGCACTTCGATGTGGCTTCGAATCCGGAATTTCTGCGCGAGGGGACGGCGGTTACGGATTTTCTCTATCCCGACCGCATCGTGGTGGGAGTGCAGAGCGAGCGGGCCGCGGAGGTGATGCGCCAGATCTACGGGCCGCTGACCAGCGGATGGTATTACGGGCGCGGGGATGCGATTCCTCGACCGGAAGCGGCCTCGGGCAAAACGCCACCGCGGCTGATCGTCACCAGCACGCAGAGCGCGGAAATGATCAAGCACGCTTCCAACGCATTTCTGGCGATGAAGATTTCTTTTATCAATGCGGTGGCGTCGATCTGCGAGTCGGTGGGGGCGAATGTGCAACAAGTGTGCGACGGGATTGGGACGGATTCGCGGATCGGGCCGCGATTCTTGAATCCGGGGATCGGGTATGGAGGGTCGTGCTTTCCAAAGGATCTGATGGCATTTCGGGCAGTCGCGAAGGAGAACGGATACGACTTCCGGCTGCTGGAAGAAGTGATTCGTATTAATGAAGATCAGCGGCACCGGTTTTTGCGCAAGGTGCGGAGCGTGCTGTGGACTTTCCGGGGCAAGCGACTGGGCGTGTTGGGGTTGGCGTTCAAGGGCGGGACTGACGATATTCGGGAGTCTCCGGCGATGCTGCTGGTGCAAGAACTGCTGCGCGAGGGCTGCCGCATTTGCGCTTACGATCCGGCGGCGATGGAGCGGGCGAAAGAAGTATTGCAATCGGGCGTTGAGTTCGCGGCGGATGCATATGAGGCAGCGACAGGCGCGGACGCGCTGCTGATCCTGACGGAGTGGGATGAGTTCGCGGCGCTTGATCTGGAACGTCTGCGCACCTTGGTGAAGTATCCGATCGTGCTGGACGGGCGTAATCTGTATGATCCGGCGGTTATGGTGGAGCACGGGTTCTCTTATTACAGTGTGGGGCGTCCGGCGGCGTTGACGGAGGAGTTGACAGCGGGAACGCGTCCAAAGAAAAGCGAGCGCGCCTGAAATCGCGAATACGCAACTCATGAACACGCAATCCGTGAAGACAAAACGTGCGCTGGTCACGGGAGGGGCAGGCTTTCTGGGATCGCATTTGTGCGATGGGCTGCTGGGCGAGGGCTATGCAGTGGTCGCGGCCGACAATCTGCTGACCGGGCGCCTGGCGAACATTGAGCATCTGCGGAACGACTCGCGATTTGAATTTGTGGAAAAAGATGTTTGCTATCCCGGCGAGTGGGGCGCATTGGATTATGTGTTCCACTTCGCGAGCCCGGCGAGCCCGGTCGACTATGCCGAACACGGAATCGAAACCCTGCGGGTGGGATCGTATGGAACGTTTGAAGCATTGGAAACAGCGCGGCGGTGCGGCGCGAGGTTCATGATGGCATCGACATCGGAGTGCTACGGCGATCCGCTGGTGCATCCGCAGACGGAGACGTATTGGGGAAATGTGAATCCGATCGGGCCGCGGTCAGTGTACGACGAGGCGAAGCGGTTTTCCGAAGCCGTGACCATGGCGTATCACCGTTATCACCAGGTGGACACGCGCATTCTGCGCATCTTCAACACGTACGGGCCGCGGATGCAGATCAACGACGGGCGGGTGATTCCGAATTTTATGTGGCAGGCGCTGCGGGGAGAAAATCTTACGGTGTATGGCGACGGCAGCCAGACGCGCAGCTTCTGCTACGTCAGCGATGAGGTGGATGGGATTTTGCGCCTGGCGCGATCGCCGAAACATGGGCCAGTGAATATTGGGAATCCGACGGAGTTCACGATTCTGGAGTGCGCGCGTAAAGTGATTGCGACGACGGGGTCGGCGAGCCAGATCAAGTTCGAAGCGCTGCCGCAGGACGACCCGAAGCAGCGATGTCCGGATATTTCGAAAGCAAAGAGGCTGCTCGGATGGGAGCCGAAAGTGGAGTTGGAAAGCGGGCTGAAGCTTTCGCTGGAATATTTTCGGCGGGCAGTGGCGGAGAAGAAGCAGCCGGCGTAGTCGGAGCGGCGCCTTGAATGTCTGTCATACCTGCAAACCGCAAACTGCAAACTTCAGTGGAATGAGAACTCCCGGTCAGCGGGGCTGTTCGTCTAGCTCCGGACCGGTGGAGAGAACAGCGAGCAGGCGCAGAATTTCTTCGCGCTCGCCGGAATCGCGGAACATGAAGCGCACGCCCATGCCAAAACCGGGATGGGTGGCGAGCACCTGCCCCCTGATTCTCAACTTCGTATCGGCAGTGCGGACCACAATCTCCACGCCCGACTGCCCGGAGAGTGGGGTTGGCATTTCAACGTAGCAACCGCCCTCGCTGATATCGGACAGGGCGCAGCGATTGGGGACGCTGGTGCCGAGGCTGTAGACCTCCGCTCCCAGTTTGCAGGCGAAACGTTGCTCTCCGCGGCGGTTGCCGGCATTGGAGAGTTGTGTGGAATCGGTTGACTCGGACTTCGACTCGCGCTCGGAGCGAGACTGGGTGGCGGACGACTGAGCCTCAGAGGACCGGCCTGCGGACGGCTGGGCCGGCAATCCGGTCGCCGGGCGGCCAGTATTCTGCTGAAGCCAGATCTGCATGAGGCGGCGCGAAGCCTGGGGCACGTCGAGGAAACGAATTCCGGTGCGCCCGCTCGCGTCCTGCCAGGCCACCTCACCCGACAAGCGCACCAGTTGCTGCTGACCGGGAAGAGCGAACTCGAAATAAACCTTGCATGCGGACGGAAGGCGGTTGGCGGTGTGGAACGATGTTCCGCCGTCGCTGAGGTCGGTCAAGACGGCGTTCAGTTCAGGCGCTCCGGGAAAGGCGATGTTGGCCGTCGAATGGACGGGCTTGCGGGGCGCGCGGCGGCGTTCGCGGCGCATAAGGCCGCGGGCAGCGCGCAAACTGATGCGGGTGCGCTCGGAAGAGAGCGGGCGATAGAGAACAAAGTTGGCGCCAAGCCCGAACACGGGCCGGGCGTTGAACTCGCTGTCGACGACGGCAATTAGCATGCTGGCGCGGTTCTTGGCGGACTGCCGCAAGCGCGCCAGGAATTCCTCGGAACTCTGATCGGCGCGATAATCGAGGACAATTGCATCGAAGCGCTGACTGTCGAGCAATTCTAATCCGCGGGAGATCGAAGGCGTAAGCTCGGCCGCTATCCCCATCTCGGACAGGATGAGCATGAGCAGGCTGGCTGAGTCTTGATCCGGGCACACCACTAGGGCGCGTAGATCCATAGTAACAGCATCTTAAGTGAGAGTCGGTGCCAACGACAAGTTACCTGCGTCACGGTGGAATGCGATTTAGACTTTCTTTCTAAATGGTCTTGTTCTTAGTTTTCTTCTCACTTTTGGGACTTTAGTCATCTTTCGATTTCCTTTAGCGGGCGTAAGCTGTCAGAACGTTTGTGGGATTCTCTTTGAGCGCAGGCCGTCATTAGCAGAAGCAGACTCAATTCCGAACGGCGGCGTGGACGCGGCGAAACGGAGCATTGGCACGCGAGCGCCGCATGGCACGATCGTAACTCTCCTGGAATTACGTTACTAAGAGACAGTGTGCGAATGGCCGGTGTACCCCGGTACTTTGACGTGCCACGGAACAGTTCCTACCATCGAGTTAGTCGGTCAGGTGCCGGTACGGCGATCCGCAAAGGGTCGCGGGAAGATATCGGGCTGACGAATTCCGGTTATACGAGTTTGTTTTGACGATTTTGTTTTACGCAACGGGGAGCCGCAGGATGGGCAAATGCTTATGAGAAGCCAGGAACCAAATGCGGTGCATCGCAGGCATCGGGGAAGCGGCTTCAGCTTGCTGGAAATGGTGGTGGTGCTGGCGATTTCCATCATCGTGTCGGTGGTCTCGGTCATCAGCCTCATTCCGCTGCTGAATCAGCAGCATGTGACCAATGCATATAACACGACGCTGGCGGCGATGCGCCTGGCGCGCGACACCTCGGTGGCGCAGCGGGCATCGTACTCGGTGACGTTTTCCAACAGCGTCACGCCCAACACGATCACGGTGGCGCCGACGGTGGCCGGATTTCAGGGCGATCAGAATACGGTGGTCTATCAATTGCCTTCTGACGTGTCGTTCATCGCGCAAACCGGGCTTCCCACGGCCGCCACGGCGGTTCCAGACGGCTATGGATCGGGGACGATCCCCATCGATTTTGGCTGGACGATTAACGGCGTCGGCACCGGAGGAGCCACCACGATTTACTTTTGCCCGGATGGTTCATCGCAGAGGGCGCCGGGCACGAACGGCGACGGAAGTTGTCCGGGCACTTGGGATGGAGGCGTGGTGTACCTCGCGCGGACGGGAGATCTGATGAGTTCGCGGGCAATCACGCTGTGGGGCGGGACGGGCCGCATTCATGGATGGCGGCTCTACGGCAAGTCGGGAGGAGGCTATCAATGGCTACGGCAATGATGGAGCGCGGCGTGAAGGCTCGCGCGCGAAAGCAAGCGGAAAGCGGATTCTCGCTAGTCGAAGTCATGATCTCGATGGTCATCCTGACCGTGGGACTGGTGAGTCTGCTGGGTGTGTTCGGGCTGGCTATGGCTTCGACGCAGACGTCACAGCAGGACATGATCGCCAAGCAACTGGCGAACGAGGCGTACGAGAGTATCGTGACCGCGCGCAACACGTCGCAGATTAGCTGGGACGCAATCCAGAATACTTCGGGCACCCAGTACTGCACCAGCACTCCCTCACCCTGCGGCATCTTCGTGGGCATCTCGACCAGTCCGCAATTTCAACCGATCTACAACTCGGGAGCGGACGGAATCTTTGGGACGGCGGATGACTCGAACGCAGGCGAGGAAACGCTTGAAGAACCGGGACCCGATGGGAACTATGGGGACGCGGACGATGTGAAGATCCCTTTGACTGGGTATCAGCGCGCCATTCAGATTTCGCCGGTGTACGACGCGAACAACAACATGATAACTTCGCTGCGCAGCGTCACGATCACCATGCAGTACTCGACTTCGACGGCGCGCCAGGCGAAAACCTACATTGTGAATTCGTTCATTTCGCAGTACCAGTGAAGGGGAGCTATGAGCGATCGATCGACAAAGCGCGAGAGTGGATTCAGCCTGCTGGAAATGACGATCGCAGTGGCGCTGGGCACGCTGATGCTGGGCGCGGCGGTGCAACTTTACACCCAAGCGGTGGGCGCGACCTGGACGGTTTCGCAGCGGGCGGAGTTGCAGCAGGATTTTCGGGCCGCCTCCGACATACTGATCAAGGACCTGAGCCAGGCCGGCGCGGGCCTGGGCCAAGGCGCGCAGATCCCCCTGCCCTCCACGATCACTCCGGAGTATGGCTGCGATCAGACGAAGTGTTACCTCGGCGTCAGCAACACCAGCCCGGGGACGTATCCCTTGCAGGGTGCAACGCCAACTCTCTACGGGCTCATCCCAGGATACACTCTCGGGCCGACGCTTTCGAGCAACCCAAACGCCACCGATGCGGTCACGGTGGTGTACTCGGACTCGACGTTCTACTTGAATTGCTACCAGGCGACCGTGTCGGCTTTGGGGCACGTGACCTTCGGGCCGGCCACCGCACCGGTGCTGGGGGTCGTCCCGACTTTTCCTCCGACGAATTGCTTGCCGAGCAGCGTGGCCACGCCGCAAGCCGTGAACGATTCGCTGCTGGGGCTGACGCCGGGCGATCTGGTCTTGATGACCTTGAACGGCACCCAAGTAGTGGGCGAAGTCACGGCGGGCACCATTACGACGGGCACAAACGCGGTGGGAACCACTTACATCGTCCCCTTCGCCAACGCCGATGCGCTGAATATGAACCAGACAGGCAGCGGCGCCACTGCCGGTCTAAACGGCGCGGCGCTGAACGCTACTGGAGCGAACCCAGTGCGCCTTCTGGTAATCACCTATTACATCGACAAAACGGTCACCCCGGCGCGGCTGATGCGGCAGATCAGTGGACACACTCCGATGCCGATAACGGACGGCATTGCTTACATGAAGTTCAGCTATGACCTTTACAACGACACCACCAATGCGCCGGCGGTGGGCTGTCAAAACCCTGGCGCTAGTACCGACGTCTGCGTTGCTGGCACTTCGACTGGGCTAAACCCCACCGACATCACCAAGATCAACATTCTGCACATGGCGATGAGCAGCACGCTGCACGGCACGAGCGGTTATCAGGGATTGGATTTGGAAACTTCGGTAAGCGCGCGAGATCTGACGTACAGCAACAAATATCCAATTTGCACCACGGGCTGCTAGCAACTAGTGATGGAGATGACGAAGGAGTAAGACGACTGAGAACGAAACGATGGGGAGCGAGGCAATGGGGAGCGACACCATGGGGAGCTACGGTATGAAGAGCGCGAGACTGCACACCAAAGGATTCACGCTGATTGCGTCCTTGCTGTTGTTGTTGCTGCTGTCGGGGATCGCCATCGGGTTGATGATGATGGTCAACACCGAAGGCAAAGTAGGCGGGAGCGACCTGAAGAATAACGCCTCTTTTCGCAGCGCCGAGGGTGGAATCGAGAAAATGACCTCCGACCTGGCCACCGTGTTCCAGACTGCGCAATCCCCAAGTGTCGGCCAAATCTGCGGCGTGGGCGGACCAGCCTTCGGCGGCTCGGCCGCCAACGAGCCGGCCATCGCGGGAATCACCTGGAAAGAGTATCAGGTGACGCCAGGTGCGTTGGGGGTGGCATGCCCGACCCAAGCCCAGTTTAATAAATTATATAACTGGGGTAACATCCAGTCCGGGCCGAACCAGGGTTTGTATGCGCAGATCATCCCCGTTAACATGCTGGCGACGGCGGACTTTCCGGGCGGGCAGGAAGTGAGCATGATTCGGAACGCGCAGGTGGCGCTGATTCCGGTGTTCCAGTTTGGCGTGTTCTCGGAGAGCGATCTCTCCTTTTTCCCCGGCCCCGCGATGGACTTCTCCGGCCCCGTACACACCAACGGGGATTTGTACCTTGCCGGCAAGGCAACCGTGACCTTTCACAACCAGCTGTCGGCATACGGCAACGTGGTTCGGACCGTGCTGGCCAACGGAAATTCCACAGCAACCAACGCCTATACCGGCACCATCTATATTCCGACCGCCAATGCCACCAACGCTTGCAGCACAACGACAACGAGTTGTAAGGCAATGGATGCCTCCACCGCCGCTTCCTACGGGGACGGCAGCGTGACCGGCGGGGGGAGTAGTTCGGCGCAGCCGTTGTCGACGTACAACGGCACCAACGCCTGGTACACGTTTTCCAAGAACACCACCAGCCACGAAATCATCAACGGGAACTATGGAAGTGCTGTGGCGAACGCTACGGGGACGGGGGCCGTGCAGCTTTCGATGCCCTTCGTCAACGGGACTACCCACCCGTACGAAATTATTCGCCGGCCCTCGACAGGTGAGGATGCCACGTCGGCGCTGGGCCAGTCGCGCGAGTATAACCTGGCGCAGATTCACGTGCTGCTGAGCGACGATCCGGCGGACTTTCCGGGCGGAGCACAAAGCACGGACGTCCGGCTGGCGAATGTAACGCAAGCGATGGTGACCGCGAACTCGGCTTGGACCAAAAGCAATCCCTCTGGGATTTCGATAGCTACTGCCAATACAACGCTTGGAGCGCCATCGTCTGGCAGCTATACCTTGTACTTCGCCGCCGCCTCGAACGCGTTTCCGGATACGACCAACTGCCTCGGGACGTACTGCCCCTCAACTAGCGCCAAAGCTACGGCGCTGTTATATGACTGGCCCTACTTTCCCAAGAAATGGACGCCTCCGGCAAGTCAGGCATTGGATTCCAACTGTACCCTGCTCTGTCCGTCCAGCGCAACGACCAGCGCCCCGCTTAGTCCCCTCAGTAGCACCACCAACGGGCCGCCCTCGACGCTGATAGTTCCTTGCCCCCCGTACAATGTTGCGGCGGCGAGCTTGCCGCCAGGTTGTCCCAGCGGAGCGGCGCCGGTATCCCCGTATTACACCGTGACCAATGCGGCCGGGACGGCCGGTACGGCAGTCACCAGCAACGCGACCGCGCTGGCCGCCGGAACCACAAGCTGGAACCTGATTGATGGCTGGCTGCGAGTGGAATACCTGAACAATTCCAACCAATGGGTCCCCATAACCAATGAATGGCTGCAACTGGGATTTGCGCGTGGCGTGACACCACCTACGGCTCCTGGGCCTTCGACTAACGCTGGGAGTAACCCGATCAATCCGAACGCGATTTTGCTGTTGCAAGAACCGGCGGATCGCAATGGAGATGGCGTGGCCGATCGTGCCGGCGTTGCGCCGAGCTGTACCACAACTTCGCATGGGGTATGCACTGCATGGAACAACGCGCTGCCTCCGGAAGTTCAGCCCGACACGACTACCAACAGCCCTTATTTCGGACTAAGCACCGCCGCGACGCAGAGCATCAGCATGTACAACTGGTATCCCATCAACTTCTACGATGTCCGCGAAGGTGAAAATCGGGACAACATCCTGGCGGCGACGGATGACAGTTGCACGACCAACGGGGTGATGAACGCCGTCGAAATCGATGTGGGCAACCTGAAACGCTGGCTGGCGAACTCATCCGGAAGCGGCCCAAGTGTGAATTTTCTCGCGCAGAATGGCTACGTGCTGTATTTCTCGGATCGCCGGGGCATG
>JBEKFN010000084.1:0-12543 GCA_050013295.1 Terriglobales bacterium | reverse complement strand
ACTCGCCGGCATAGATGAGCGTCGCCATGTTCGCGATCTTTTCCCGCACCAGCCCAAACTCGCTGATCGTCTTGCCGAACGCCTTGCGCTGCCTGGCATAGGCCACGGCGCTCTCGATTGAAACCCGGGCCCCACCCACGCACATGGCGCCGAGTTTGAACCGTCCGATGTTCAGAATGTTGAAGGCGATGATATGCCCCTTGCCAATCTCGCCCAGCAGATTGTCGACCGGCACCTGGCAATCGTTGAGGATGATGGGGCAAGTTGAAGAGCCGCGAATGCCCATTTTGTGCTCTTCGGCGCCGACGGAAAATCCCGGAAAAGTTCTTTCCACCAGGAACGCCGAAAACTTATCGCCGTCAAGTTTTGCGAACACTGTGAACAGGTCGGCGAAGCCCGCGTTGGTGATCCACATCTTCTCGCCGTTCAGGATGTAGTGCGTACCGTCCGGCGAAAGCACGGCACGGGCGCGGCAATTGAGCGCGTCGGAGCCGGAAGTGGCTTCCGACAGTGCATACGCGCCAACCCATGTTCCCGTGGCCAGTCGCGGCAAATATTTTTTCTTCTGCTCTTCGGTGCCAAAGTAAACCAGAGGCAACAGGCCGATGCCGCTGTGCGCGCCCCAAGTGGTAGCGAACCCAGCATACTTGGCGATGTTGTCGGCGATGATAGCGGCGGTGACTTTGTCCATTTCCAGGCCGCCGTAGGCCTCGGGAATCTCAACCCCGCTGAGCCCGAGGTCGCCGGCCTTTTTCAGCAGATCGCGCGAGATCGAGTAATCCTTGTGTTCGATTTTCTCGGTTTGGGGCAGAATCTCGTTGATCGCAAACTCTTCGGTCGTCTGCCCGATCATCTGTTGCTGTTCGGAAAAATCTTCTGGAGTGAATACCTCGGCAGTCTGCCGCTCTTCCAGCAAAAAGCTGCCGCCGGAAATCTTAGTTTTGGGTATTGCTGATATGGTGGCCATTTTTAGACCTCGAAATTTAGACCTCTAAACTTAGACTGCTGATGAGACCGCTGAGTGGAGACATGACAAAGGACAACACCTATTCTAACGCCGGGGGCGCTCAAATGCAGGCCCTTATATGCCAGCGGCTAGCAGCCGTCGCGCGGCACCTAGGGAGCATCGAGGGGGGTATCGAGCAGGCGCGCGTCGTTGAACGCGTAAGCACCGAAAGGCAAGCGGGAACGCATCAGGCAGTCCTCGTATTGCTCTTGCAGCCGCCGATGGCGCAGGCTTTGGCCAGGGTCGTTTCGCCCCCGTATCTGTTGCCGCTCCGCCGCCAACTGATCCGCCAAGGCGCGGCAATCGTTAAACCAATATTGCGTGCCGCACGCAAAGCCGTTCCAAAATTGCCCGGTCGGGCACACGTTGCTCGCGAGCACGCATGCACCTTTGCCGTTGCTCGATTTTCCCGGTGGGCAGACTGCGCATGGTTCTTTCAGGCATCGCACCGGACGTCTGAATTCCGCCCTCTGAACCGGCTTTCTGAAAGGATGCCGGAGGGAGGAGAAGAACCCTTTCTTCTCCGGCGCGGCGTTTTCCTTGGTGGATGGCAATTTGGCGGATGGCGACAGACGCGATGCCGCCGCACCCGTGCTGGCAACATGCGAAGCCGAGCTGCTGGAATTGTGGCTGCTCGCCGATGAACTGGAACCAACCGAGTAGCTGCTGTGCGAACCGCCCGAACTCGCAGAGCCGCCGGAACTCGATCCACCTGCCCCGGATGTGTGCTGTCCCAGAAGAGTTGCTGAAACGAACAGGACAGCTGCGACGACAAGACGGGAGAGCCGCATAAAGCACCTCCCAGCCGACTGATGCGAGTCGGGGGAAATCTCTGCCGTTCTACTTATTTAGACGGTAATCTAACAGTAAAGGATACCGCCAAACTGCGCCAACGAACATGATAATTAAGTAGATTGAGCAACAAATTGTCACGGCAGATTTTCGAAAATCCCCGCCGCACCCATGCCTCCGCCAACGCACATCGTCACCATGCCGTAACGTCCCTTGCGCCGCTTCAGTTCGCGAATGATGCTGGCCGTCAGCTTCGCTCCCGTGCATCCCAGCGGATGCCCCAAAGCGATCGCTCCTCCGTTAGGATTCACGCGCTCCAAATCTATCCCAGCTTCCTGGATCACCGCCAGCGATTGCGCCGCAAACGCCTCGTTCAGTTCGATCGCGTCGATATCCGAAAGCTTCAACCCCGCCAGCTTCAGCGCCTTGGGGATGGCAAACACCGGCCCCAGTCCCATCTCTTCCGGCTTGTATCCGGCCGTAGCGAACGCGACGTAGCGCGCCTGCGGAGCGATGCCCAGAGCCTTAGCCCGCTCGGCCGACATCACCACGGCCGCCGCCGCGCCATCCGACATCTGCGAAGAATTCCCCGCCGTGGTCACGCCCTTCACGTGAAACGCGGCCCTGAGCGCGCCCAGAGCCTCGAGCGAAGTATCGGCGCGCGGCCCCTCGTCGACTTTGAACGAAATGTGGTGCTTCTTCGGCTTCGATCCATTAGGAGTAGTAAAGCTAACCGGCACCGCCACAATCTCATCCTCGAAGTTGCCCGCTGCAATCGCCGCCAGCGCCTTCTGATGGCTGCGCAATGAAAACGCGTCGCACTGCTCGCGAGTAATCCCAAAGCGCGCCGCCACCCGCTCCGCCGTCAGCCCCATCGAAAGATAAGCATCCGGATAATGATCCACCAGCCAAGGATTAGGCGAAATCTTGTTACCGCCCATGGGGATCATAGACATCGATTCCGTCCCGCCCGCCACCATCACCTCGGCGCCACCGCTCATGATGCGCTCGGCCGCCATGGCAATCGCCTGCAAGCCGGACGAGCAGAACCGATTGATAGTCACCGCCGACACCTCAACCGGCAGCCCCGCGCGCAGCGACGCGATGCGAGCCACGTTCATCCCCTGCTCGGCCTCGGGCATGGCGCAGCCCAGGATGACGTCTTCAATTTCCTTGGGATCAAGCTGCGGCACGCGATCAAGCGCGCCCTTGATAGCAACGGCAGCCAGTTCATCAGGACGCGTAGCCCGCAAAGTACCCTTAAACGCGCGCCCCACCGGAGTGCGGACGGAAGAAACCACAACGACTTCTCGCATAGAACAATTTTAACCGCAGAGGGCGCAGAATGCGCGGAGAAGAACTTGATCATTTCAGATCCGCTCTTTCCAGTATCCAGGTTTCCGGCTGGTCACGATCTGGATTTCTCCGCCGGTTCTCTCCCGGTAAATCAAGAGAAAAGGGAACTTTCGCAGCAAGAATCTGCGGGTACCTTGAGGGCCGCCTACCCAGCGCTGAGGAGCTTGTGCAATCTCGGCCAGAGCACGATCAAATTCCGCGTCGAACTTGAAGGCCGCATCCGGGCTGCGCGCAAGATACCAATCAAATGCCGCATCATATTCGGCGGCGGCTTCCTCGTGCAGTTCCACCGCCCTAGTGGGCACGGGGCAGCTTCGCTAAATTGCGCTGGCGGACTTCCGTCCAAGGAACGGTTTTCGCCCTACCCGAATCCAGCTCAGCGATGCGCTTCTTGACCTCGTCGTCCCAAGCCGCCAGCACCGCCTCGTCTACTTTTCCGCCGAGGTTGGAAATGAGGGAGTCCGCGAGCGCTTCCTGTTCCTCCACCGAGAGCGAAAGCGCTTGTTCGAGCAACTTGGAAACTTCCGGCGTCATCTGTGCCATGGCCACCTCACGCTCCTCATTTTATCGTCTTTGGGCGCGTGCCAGGACACACATCATATCGTGATGTATTCGGTCATCGCGCTGGGCGCGGGGATGGGGTCACCGTGCGCGCGCATGCCTTCCAAGTGAAACTCAACCGCCTCGCGAATGAGCTCTCGCTCGTGTAGGACGGGCGCCCTCGCCCGTCCAACCCGAGCGCAGCTCGGCAACTGCTACACCGCAGACAACTGAGCTTCCGTCACTACGATCCGCGCAGTCTTGCGCGACCGCGGCTTCTTGCGGATCACGATCTCGACATCGCGATCCAGCGCATTGAGAAAATGCAGCAGGCGCTCGACGGAAAAACCGTCCAGATGGTAGTTGACCAGCGCGGAAATCTTCGGCTGGTTGATGCCTAACAGCCGCGCCGCCGCTGTCTGCGACAGATGCCGCGTCTGAATGATCTGCTGGATCGCAACCGCAAGACGCACCTTTGTCTGCTTCTCGCCGGCGTCGCGCAGCCCGAGGTCGGCAAACACGTTCCCCGAACTTCGCACTATTGATTCGCTATTTCTGGATTCGCTATTTCGCCGGTTTGCCATATCGTGCCTCATAGTCCTCGCTGGCCACTCTCAGCCGACGCGAGATCAGCTCCACATCACTCTGGGCCGTCTTTCTGCCCTTCGGCGACTTTTTCTGGAACGCGTGCAACACATAAATCGCATGCTCGAACTTTACCGTGTACACGGCCCGGAAAGTATCGCTGCGGTGGTCCGCGACGACCTCGAGGACGCCCGGACCTTCGCCCTTCCACGGCTTCGCTTTCGGGTGTTTGCCACCAAACTGCGCCGCGCTGAGGGCGGTTCCAATTTCGTCCTTCACGGCCTCGGGGAACTCCGTGAGGTCGTCCTTCGCCGGGCCGACCCAAAACAACGGCTTTTCACCGGGAACACTCTGCGGTCGGACCATAGTTATTATCCCAGTTTTGGGATGCCGTGTCTAGAGCTATATTCCCTTCTTCAACTGCTGCTTCCACCCCAGCACCCGCGCCTTGTTCCCTTCCGCCTCGGCCTCGGGAACCATTCCCTTCTTCTGATACAAGATCGAGAGGCTGGTGTGCGCCAGAATGTCGTCGGGATCGATATCCGAGATTTGTTGGGCAACAACGATCGCTTCGTCGAAGCGGTTGAGGTCCTGCAGCGCCCGGCTCAGTCCATGCAGCGCATCGGTGAACTTCGGATCAGCCGCCACCGCCAGCCGGTACTCTTCGACCGCTTGCTCGTGGTGGCCTTCGAGAACTAAGTCAAGCGCGGCGTAGTAATGGTCCTCAGCCAGTTGGCGGGCGGTGGCGGAACTGGCCGGATCGTCAGGCATAGGACTCAAGCGATTCTAGCAAGAGAGACGCGTCAAGCCGCATCTCTTCGGGAGATCGGGCGGGGAAGATCGGACAGCCCAGCGCGGCGCGGGAAACGGCATAGCACTTTCCTTTGTTGCAGTTACTTCAGCGTCGGCTAGGCGCGGGGATATTCCGACTCGGCTTACGGATCCATTGATCGGGAGAATCATCGATCGGGAGCGTCCTAAAGGGCGGCCGCGAAATTGCCGATAATTGCAGAGGATAACTGGGGTCGGCAGCCAGGATCTCGGTTCTCAAGGAAGCCAGGCACGATAAGGCACGCGCCCCAGAAAAATGATCGAATGTGCAGTCTTGTGCCAATTGAGGAGAATCGATTTGTGATTTCGCTGAAAAAGTACTGGGAGATGGAGATTCACGAACCCACCGCAAGTAAAGTCGATCCGGTCGAGTTGCTGGCGGCATTGCTGGAATCGTACCGTTCTGCGCTCCTCGCCATGGGAAAGAGTGGCGTGCAAGCGTGCCCTGCCGTCAGCCGCGATCTGCAACAAAACCTGAACATATTGGAAAGCCGGCTCGCCGGCGACGTCACGCCTCCACTCGTGAAGGAAACTGACCAGCAGGTCACCGATCAACTACAGCAATGGGGAGAACAAGCCGCCGCCCATTCCAAAGCCGAGGCGGCGGAGGTCAAAGAGCTTTTGATCGTACTGGCTCAGACCGCGGCATCGGTCGGCGAGCGCGATCAGAGCTACGCCAATAGCCTCAATCAGTTCACTACCCGGCTGCGGGCCATTTCCAATTTGGATGACCTCACTCACATCCGCACCTCGCTTGTGCAACAGGCAACCGAGCTGAAGACTTACGTCGCCAAAATGGAGCAGGAAAGCCAGAAGCTGGTGACTCAGCTGAAAACGGAAATTTCCACCTACCAAACAAAACTGAAAGAGGCCGAAGACCTCGCGTCGCGAGATGCCTTAACGGGCTTGCCCAATCGGCGCAACATCGAGGAGCGCATCGAAACCCGGATCGCGGCCGGCCAAGGTTTTTGCGTGCTTGTGGTGGACGTGAACCAGCTGAAAAGCGTTAACGACGTACACGGACACCTGGCTGGCGACAGCCTGCTGCAGCAGTTTGCGCAAGAGCTCCGCTCGAGTTTTCGCGCAACCGACCTGGTGGGCCGGTGGGGCGGTGATGAATTCATCATCGTCATGTGCGGTGACGCCGCCGGAGCACAGGCGCAAATCGAACGCATGCAGAAATGGGTTTTCGGCGAATACACCATCCGCCCCGGCAAAGGTACGGGCGAAGTGAAAGTCAGCGTAAAGGCGGCGGTAGGCCTCGCAGAATGGCAAACCGGCGAAGCGTCCAAGTCACTGATTGAGCGTGCCGACGCAGCGATGTACGCGCAAAAAGCACTGACGAAGAAACAACAGTCCTAAAAGTGGGAGAATGGGACAATCGGAAGCTCCGCTGCTTCTCTGTGCTCCCATGTTAGACTTCACTCGCAGGTCTCCACCTCAGCACGGGCTTGCGCGCCGCTGCGGTGTCGTCCAGACGGGCAATGCGCGTATTGTGTGGAGCGTCGAGCACGAACTGCGGATCTTCTTCCACCTCTTCCGCGATCGACTTCATGGCCTCGATGAACAGATCCAGTTCTTCTTTCGGCTCGCTCTCGGTCGGCTCGATCATCAACGCGCCGTGCACGATCAGCGGGAACGCCGTGGTGTAGGGATGGAATCCGTAATCGATCAGGCGTTTGGCCAGGTCGATGGTCTTGACGCCCTTCTTCGCCTGTATCTTGTCGCTGAACACCACTTCATGCATCGACGGCGTCGAGTACGGCAGGTCGTAAACGCCTTCGAGTCCCTTGCGAATGTAATTGGCGTTAAGCACCGCGTCTTCGGTCGTCTGGCGCAGGCCGTCGGGGCCGTTGGCGAAGATGTAGGCGAGCGCGCGGATGAACATTCCGAAATTTCCGTAGAACGCGCGCACGCGCCCCACCGACTGCGGACGGTTGTATTCGAAGCCCAGCGTGCCATCCGGCTTGGTAATGACGACCGGCGTCGGCAAGAACGGCTCGAGAATTTTCTTCACCGCCACCGGCCCCGACCCCGGACCGCCTCCGCCATGCGGCGTCGAAAAAGTCTTGTGCAGATTCATGTGCATGACATCGACGCCGAAGTCACCCGGTCGGGTTTTCGCGACCAGCGCGTTCATGTTGGCGCCGTCCATGTAGAGCAGACCGCCCTTGGCGTGCATGAGTTCGGCGACCTTGTGAATCTCCTGCTCGAAAACGCCCAGCGTATTCGGATTGGTCACCATCAGCGCGGCGACGTCTTCATTCATCTGCGCCGCCAGCGCCGCCACGTCGACCATCCCGCTGGCGTTCGATTTCAAATTTTCGACCGCGTAGCCTGCCGTGGCCGCCGTCGCCGGATTCGTCCCATGCGCCGAGTCTGGAATCAGAATCTTTTTGCGCGCGTTCCCTTTGGACTGGTGATAGGCGCGCACCAGGAGCAATCCGGTCAGTTCGCCGTGCGCGCCCGCGGCCGGTTGCAGCGTGATCGCATCCATCCCGGTGATGTCAAGCAGGCAATCGCTCAGCGTCTTCATGATGCGCATAGCGCCCTGCGAAATCCTCTCCGCCTGATAAGGATGGCCGTTGGCGAGGCCCTCGATGCGTGAGACAAACTCGTTCACCCGTGGGTTGTACTTCATGGTGCAAGAGCCGAGCGGGTACATCCCGAGATCGATGGCGTAATTCCACGTCGAGAGCCGGGTGAAGTGGCGGATGATTTCGATCTCGCTGACTTCCGGCATATTGCCGAGATCCTTGCGCTCGGCCTTGCCCAGCAGCTCGGCCGTGTCTACTTCCGGAACATCGAGCGGCGGCAACTTCCATGCCGCCTTGCCGGGCGACGACTTCTCGAAAATCAATCCTTCGTTTTGACTGATGTGGCGCGTCGCTTTGCGGGTGATGTGCTTCGTCTTCATCTCACCACCTCCTCGGGCTCGGCGTCTTTACTTCGCTCTGAACCCTCGTTCTCGGCAACGAGGCCGACCGCGGTATCGATCATGGACCGTGTCGTCAATTCCGTGCAGCACCAAAGAGCGGCGTTGCCCAGCTCGGGATAGAACTTCTTCAGCGGAAATCCGCCAACGATTTTGTGTCCGAGCAATCGCGAGTTGATGGCGTAAGGATCTTCGCTGGTCTGGACCACGAATTCGTTGAATCGTGGCGCACCCGCGAACAGCACTTTGGCATGTTTGCTGACATGTTTGCTGAATTGGTCGGCTGCGTACGCCGTCTTCGCCAGGTTCTGTTTCGCCAGTTCCCGCAAGCCGACCTTGCCGTACACGGTCATGAAGATGTTCACCATCAGCGCGACCAGCGCCTGGTTGGTGCAGATATTCGAAGTCGCTTTCTCGCGGCGGATGTGCTGCTCGCGCGTGGCCAGCGTCAGCACGAAGCCACGCTTGCCGTTCTTGTCGACGGTCTGACCCGACAAGCGTCCCGGCATTTGCCGGACGAATTTGTCTTTCGTCGCGAGCACGCCGCAATAGGGACCGCCGAATCCGAGCGGCACTCCGAACGACTGCGCTTCCATGGCCACGATGTCGGCGGCACGCGGCGGCTCGACAATTCCGAGCGATGCCGCTTCGGCGATCGACACAATCAAGAGCGCTCCGCGTTTGTGGGCGATCTCGGCAATCGCCTCCACGTCTTCAATCGTCCCAAAGAAATTCGGCGACTGAATCAGGACGCAGGCGGTATCGTCACCCACCGCCTTTTCGAGTTCCTCCAGATCGATCGTTCCCGAGTCCGTGAACGAGACCATCCTCAGCGGAATCGCCTGGTGGGTCGCGTAGGTGCTGAGCACCTCCCGATACTCAGGATGCAGGCTGCGCGCGATCGCCGCCGAACGGCGCCCCGTGATGCGGACTGCCATCATCACAGCCTCAGCCGCGCCCGTCGAGCCGTCGTACATCGAAGCATTCGCCAGGTCCATGCCGGTGAGTTCCGAAATCATCGTCTGGAACTCGAAGATGGCCTGCAGCGTGCCCTGCGCAAACTCCGCCTGGTACGGCGTGTAGGAGGTCAGAAATTCGCCGCGTTGCACCAGCGCATCAATGACCACCGGCCGGTAATGGAAGTAGGCCCCGGCGCCCAGAAAACTCGCGTAGCCTTCGCCGTTTTCTTTCGCCCGTTGCTTAAACCAGTCCACGATTTCCGATTCCGCCATTTGCCGCGGGACAGCGAGATCGCGCTTCAGACGGAACTCGGCCGGAATGGGCGAGAAAAGCTCGTCCACGGAGCGGATCCCGATCGCCTTGAGCATGGCAGCGCGATCCGCGGGAGATTTAGGCAGATATCTCATAGGAACCTTTAATTGGATGTGAATAGCAGCTGAAACGATTGCAGAGGTCAGAGGTCAGATTGCGGAGGTAAAAGGCTTGGCCTTCAACGGTCATCGATGGGGGCAAGGTTTTCAACTTCTGCAATCTGACCTCTGACTTCTGCAATCTGACCTCTGCAATCGTCCTTTAATGTGCCGCCTCTTCGCTCACGAATTTCTCGTAGTCCGCCGCCGAAAGCAGCGCATTCATCTCCGCCGGATCCTTCAGCTTGATCTTGACCATCCAGGCCCCATGCGCATCTTTGTTCACTTTTTCCGGGGACGTGGCCAGATCTTCATTCACTCCAGTGACGGTCCCCGAAACCGGAGCGTACACATCGGACACGGCCTTCACCGACTCCACCGTGCCCAAAGTCTTCCCCATGGTGATCTCCGTCCCCACCTTGGGCAGTTCGACGAACACGATGTCGCCCAGCGACTCCTGGGCGTGGTCGGTGATGCCCATCGTGCCATCGGGAGTGATCCACTCATGTTCTTTTGTATATTTGCGGTCGGTTGGATAAGGCATGTCGGCTTCTGGCTCCTGGCTTTTGGCTTTTAGCTTTTAGCTTTTTTTCGGACGCTTATAAAACGGAATCGGCACCACCTGCGCCTTCACGCCCTGTCCGCGGATTTCGACTTTTACCGTCGTTCCAACCGCAGCTTGCGCGGGTGGAACGTATGCCAATGCAATATTCTTCTTCAAAAATGGCGCCGGAGAACCGCTGGTAACGTAGCCTATCTCGCGCCCGCCCTCGTCCAAAACCTTGTATCCGTCGCGGGCGATGCCTCGGTCGACCATCTCGAGACCGGCGAGCGTTTTCTTGAGGCCCTCGGGTTTCGCCTTCTCCAGTGCCGCGCGCCCAATAAACTCGGGCTTTTCCATCTTGCAGAAACGATCCAGTCCCGCTTCCCACACATTGATGGTGTCCGTGATTTCGTGTCCGTAGAGGGGCAATTTGCCTTCGAGGCGCAGCGTGTTGCGCGCACCCAAGCCGCAGGGGACGGCGCCAAACTCTTTTCCCGCCTCCAGAACCTCGTGCCAGACCCGCGCGCTGGTCGCCTCGTCCGCTGGAACGTAAATCTCGAATCCGTCTTCGGCAGTATAACCGGTGCGGCCCATCAGGACGTTCTTCAGGCCGCAGACCGTCCCGCGTGTCACCCAGTAGAATTTCACCGCGCTGAGGTCCGCATCCGTCAGCTTTTGCAGCACATCAACACCCCTTGGACCCTGAATCGCGATCTGCGTGAAATCGTCCGACAGATTCTCCACCGCGCAGTCAAACTGGCGCGTATTCTCGCGCACCCAACTGAAATCCTTTTCCCGCGTGCCCGCATTAATCACGAGCAGGTACTCATCCTCGCCCAGACGGTGAACGATAACATCGTCAACGAAGGTGCCTTGCGGATATAGCAACGCCGAATACTGCGCCTGCCCGAGCGCCAGCTTTGATGCGTCATTCATCGAGATATGCTGCACGGCGGCCAGCGCTCCGGGGCCGGCCAATCGAATATCTCCCATGTGACTGACGTCAAAAATGCCGACGCCGGTGCGCACCGCCATGTGCTCGGCGACAATGCCGCACCCGATTGACGCAGGGTATTCGACCGGCATGTCCCAGCCGTTAAACTCCACCATCTTCGCGCCCATCTGGCGATGGACGGCGTTCAAGGCAGTCTTGCGGACGTTTTGGGGGGCGACAGGCGGAGTAGCTTCAGCGACGGACAAGAAGAACCTCGGTCAAGCGTCGGTCAGGCATCCGCTCCCACAGTGGCTGGACTGCCGGAGCCTGGAACTGATTACGTTAACACCTGGGCAGGAAGGGCGCAATTGGGCAGGTCTCAGGTGTCAGGTCTGAGGAAAACAGACCCCAGACTTGGTTTTCCTCAGACCTGACACCTAAGACGTGCTTTTCGGTGACTTCCGTTATGTTCCTTCCAGGCCTCTGCCGAACTAGACTCTAACCATGTCTTCAAGACCGGGCCTGAAGCGCATCGTATGCGCCCAATGTGAACAGGTGGAAGAGCGTTGCTGGTGCGAAAAATTCTGCGTCTTGTGCCAGTCCCAACTCGAAGTGCGCCTGTGCACTGACGGCCTGCTGTACTGCGATGCCTGCCGCATCGCCTGCGACTACAAACTGGCGAACTGAACCAGCCTTCGCCCTCAGGGGCGTGATCGCTCAAATCACCATCACTTCCTTGTACTCGCCATACACCTTGCGCATCGCGTCTGAGATTTCGCCCACCGTGGCATTTGCTTCCACTGCCGCGAGTATCCGCGGCATGAGATTTTCTCCCGAGCGCGCCGTGTCTTCGACGGCGCGGATCGCGGCTTGCCAAGTCTCGGCATTACGCTTCGCGCGCAGCGCTCGCAGGCGCTCCACTTGTTTCGGTTCCAGTGCCGGGTCGATTCGCTGGATCGGCACCGCCTTCTCTTCCCCTATCTGGAAGCGGTTCACGCCGACGACCACTGCCTCCTGCCGATCGACCGCCTGTTGATATTCGTAGGCCGCGTTCTGGATCTCCTGCTGCACGTACCCGCGTTCGATCGCCTTGAGCATGCCGCCCATGGCTTCGATTTTTTCCAGATAATCGACGGCCCGCTTCTCGATTTCGCTGGTCAGCGATTCGACGTAATACGAGCCCGCCAGCGGATCGGCCGTCTGCGGCGCGCCCGATTCAAAGGCGATCACCTGCTGCGTGCGCAACGCGATCCGCGCCGACGCCTCGGTCGGCAGCGCCAGCGCCTCGTCAAACGAATTGGTATGCAGAGACTGCGTCCCGCCGAGCACCGCCGCCATGGCCTGGATCGCCGTGCGCACAATGTTGTTCTCCGGTTGCTGCGCCGTCAGCGTGGAGCCGGCCGTCTGCGCGTGGAAGCGCAGCATCCAGGATTTTGGACTCTTCGCCTTGAAGCGGTCGCGCATAATCTTCGCCCACATCCGCCGCGCGGCACGGAACTTCGCGACCTCCTCCAAGAAGTTGCTATGTGCGTTGAAGAAGAACGAAAGCCGAGGCGCGAACTGGTCAACATCGAGGCCCGCCCTGATCGCCGCTTCCACATAGGCAATGCCGTTGCCCAGCGTGAAGGCGACTTCCTGCACCGCCGTCGA
>JBEKFN010000083.1:0-12550 GCA_050013295.1 Terriglobales bacterium | reverse complement strand
AGGAACACGGGTTTGTAGGAGCTCTGGCGCTTCTGCTGTTATACTTCATAGTGCTGATGCGGTTGACCCAGAATGCACAAACGGCGCCCGACCGCGCTGGAGCGTTTCTGGTAATGGGTGTGGTGGCTGTGCTTAGCTTTCACATTCTGGTCAACGTTGGCATGGTGGTTGGCTTTATGCCAGTCACGGGAATACCTTTGCCGCTCATGAGTTACGGCGGGTCTTCCGTCCTTTTCATGTTTTTGGCGCTGGGGATGGTAATGAACGTCCGGATGCGCCGTTTCGTGAACTGAGACGGTCGGCAGAAGTTGGGGCGCCCCACTCAACCACGAGAACGGCGCCACGAAACAAGATTCAGAACGAACAAGATTACGAAGGCCCTCGCGAAAAAGGAGGGCAGAATGCCGGCAGAAGTTGAAGCCGGACAGGATCGAAGCCGGTCAGGCGGGGAACGGCCCCCTCAGCGGAAAACGAGAGAGTGGCCACAGACCTGACGGAAGGCTTAACGCGATCAGTGCAGACGAGGAATCACAATTCACTGCAGTGTGTGTCCCGGGGAGAACTCCAGGACCGCGCCCGCTCCCACCCGGAGCGGCGCTGAACGCTATCGATCTCTTGGTCCGCCTTGCGCTTCTGGTCCGGTGAAGAAAAACCGGAGCAGCGATGAATAAGGAATTGTTTGTATCGGCCACTCCCCACGAAACCAAAGTGGGGATCACAGAAGACGATCAACTAGCAGAAATTTACCTCGAACGAGAAAACGAATACACCTTAGCGGGCTCGATTTATAAGGGCCGGGTAACACGCGTGCTGCCAGGCATGCAGTCGGCCTTTGTCGACATTGGGTTGGAACGCGACGCATTTCTATACGTCTCCGATTTCATGGATCTGGAGCAGCAGGACGAGGATCTGGATGAACCGATCCCGGCAAATCGTCCGGTGATGGAGGCGCGTCCGCGCCCCGGCGTGGAAGCGGGTGGTCCAGGGATGGAAGGACAGCTCGGCGAAGCCGGAGGCGTAGAGGGTGAGGAAGAAGAGCCGGAAGCGGCTTCTTCGGAAGCACCTGGCAACGCCGCGGGCGCTGCGCGCGACTTTCGCGGACGTCGACGCCGTCGCGGACGCCGGGGCGAAACGGGCGGCCGCGGGCCGAGTCCGGAGCGGGGTGAGCGTCCGGAGCGCAGCGAAATTCGAGGCGAACCACGCAACGAAGCACGCAGTGAAACCGGCAGCGAAGCACGGAGTGAACCTCGTAACGAATCACGTAATGAACCGTCGCGTACTGAACCTCGGAACGACCGCTTTAACCGCGGCGACCGGGCAGGACGCAGCGCATCGGAATCGCGATTCCAGCGGCCGGCAGCGACGACCGCTCGATCCGGTCGCGACTACGATTATGGCCCGCCTCCGGGATATCAACCGATCGTGCTTCCCGGCGAATCGATCTCGAAGTACCAGCGACAGAGTCAGAATCAAGCGCCGGCTTTGCCGGCCGAGAGCGCAGCAGCGGTGGAGCGGCCGGCGTCGGCCGCGATCCTTGCGAACTTCCCTGAAGATGAGCCTATCTTCGCGGCGGAGATTGCCGAGACACTTCACGAACAGCATGAGCATGTGCTGGACGCGGAAATCGAGGAGGAGGTGCACGGGACCGTTTCAAGCGCAGCGCCAGCGGCGGAAGATTATCAAGTCCGCGACCAAGTGCAATCCGCGCTCGGAACTTACTCGCCGCTAGAGACGGTGCACGAGCGGCCGCAGGAAGCGGACTTTGTGGCAGCTCCGCAGGTTACGCACGATGTCACGAACGATGTTACGAGCAATATTTCTCGCGACGTTGCGCACGGCGCCGTGGAGGAACAGGAGATAGAGGAAGAAGAAGCCGAGCTCACATCCTACGGCGAAGAACCCGGAGACGATGAAGGCTTTGAGGAACTGGAAGAAGAAGAAACGCGCGCGGCCGGTGGAGAGTTGCCGGAACCCGGAGTGGGAGAGGTCGCTCCCGGGTTG
Source organism: Terriglobales bacterium (assembly GCA_050013295.1). GTDB lineage: Bacteria > Acidobacteriota > Terriglobia > Terriglobales > Acidobacteriaceae > Acidiflorens. The sequence goes on along the minus strand of JBEKFN010000083.1, from coordinate 10,549 downwards.
GCAGGCGGCGGCGAGCTGGCAGCGAGCGGTGATGCGGTTCCCGAAGCTCTCCTGGAAGCCGAAGAGCGAGAAGCGGAGGAGTTGGAACTCGAAGAAGCGCAAGCGGAAGCTGAGGCGCTGCTCGAAGCCGAGGCGATTGGCGACGGTACCGTGGATGCGAGCGCGGAAGTTCGCAGTCCTGCACCTGAGGCGAGGCTGTTGCAGCGGACGCAGCGTCGCGGGCCAGACCGTGGATCGGACCGCGGGTTCGATCGAGGAGGGCGCGGACGGCGCGGTGGACGCCGCTTCCGCAGCCGCGAGAACACAGTGGTGCCGCAGATCAGCGAACTGCTCAAAGAAGGGCAGGAGGTGCTGATCCAGATTGCGAAGGAGCCGATCGGCAAGAAAGGCGCGCGCATCACCAGTCACATCGCCCTGCCGGGACGCTTCCTGGTCTTTATGCCGACGGTGAACCACACCGGCGTGTCGCGCAAAATCTCGTCGGAAGAGGAGCGACAACGGCTGAAGCGGATCATCCAGAGCGAGCGCGAAAACGGCGGCGGCGGTTTCATTGTGCGGACGGCGGCGGCGGGCGCTTCGGACGAGGAACTGCGAGCCGATATCCGCTTTCTGAAAAACCTTTGGAACGAGATCAAGTCGCGCTCTGACAGCAGCAAGTCTCCGGCGCTGATCTATCACGACCTGAATGTGGTGGAGCGGGTGCTGCGCGACCAGGTGAGTTCGGAATTTTCGGCGATCTGGGTCGATACGGAACAGGAATACGAGCGCATTCTGCGTTTTGCGAATCGTTTCCAGCCGGGTCTGGTGAAGCGCGTCAAGCTCTATACGAAAGAGACGCCGCTCTACGATCAGTTCGGGCTGAACGAGGAAATCAGCAAGGCACTGAAGTCGAAAGTCTGGTTGAAGAGCGGTGGGTACATCGTGATCAATCAGACCGAGGCGCTGGTTGCGATCGACGTGAACACTGGCAAGTACGTCGGCAAAACCGCCCGCCTTGAAGATACGATCGTGAAGACGAACGTCGATGCCATCAAGGAAATCGTGCGGCAGGTGCGGCTGCGCGATCTAGGCGGCATCATCATCATTGACTTCATCGACATGGACGAGCGGCGCAACCGGCAGAAAGTGATGCAGGCGCTGGAAGAGGCATTGCGAGCCGATCGGGCGCCGTCGAAGGTGCTGCAGTTCAACGATTTCGGTTTGGTGGCGATCACCCGCAAACGCGTCAAGCAGTCACTGGAACGGACGATTGGATCGCCCTGTCCGTATTGCCAGTCCACCGGCTTCGTGAAATCGGTGAACACCATTTGCAATGAGGTGTATGTCGAAATGCGTAAGATCTCGAACCATTTGGAGCACAGCGACGTGATGTTGCGAGTGAACCCGGAGGTTGCGAAAGCCCTGAAGGCAAACAATGCGCAACTGCTGAATGAGATGGAAGAGCTCACCAAGAAGACGATCATCGTGAAGTCGGATCCGGCGCTGCACCAGGAGCAATTTGATATTCACTGAGTTGCTGGATTCCAGGTAAGCGGCAGGCGCGGAAACAGAGGAGGGACGGGCGTGGTGCTCGTCCCTTTATTAGTTGGGTGTGATTCTTTTGTGCGCAAATGCCCGTTATGGAGTACCTGGCGACCGAGTGGAAGACCGAACAGGAAGCCCTGAAGAAAGCTGGGCTTACCCTCAACTATATGGTCATCCAAACCGAGTCGCACGGTCCCGATGACTTCAACCTTATGCTGATGACCGAATTCAAAGACCTCGCGACACTGGAAGCCGACCAGGACAAGAGAGAGGCTGTCGCCAACAAGGCCTTAAACAGCAACGACAAGAAGATGATCGAGGGTTACCAGGAACGCGCCAGTTGGCGCGAAATCATCGGTAGTCGCCTGGCGCGGGAAATCATACTGGAGCCGAAGAAGTAACCTTCCCTACCTTGCAGAGCGGCAAAGGCGCGAGGGATCGCGCTTTTGAGCCGGGTGGCCCCAGGTCTCGCGCTTTTCGAGACCTGGGAGCTACAAAAACGCCAACTTCTTAGTCGCTGCAATGCCTTCACCACCGCCTTGATCAAAGTCACGCGCATCTTGTCTTCTTCCAGTTCCATCATGCTGTTAATCTTGCATGCCGCCCAAGTGGTCGCCGATCCCTCAGCAGCGCCGGATGATCCCCGGTCTCAAGCACCATTGACATCGGTGACAGCGCCAGAGTAGGGTAAGGTGCTTTTCCAACAAATCCTCTAAGTACTTAAGGAGAGCAAAATGCGAGTGCCACTGGCGCTTTATGGTGTGGTGTTGTGCGTCTGTATCGTCCCGATCCTCTCGGCGCAAGATGCAGTCAAGGTTGATCCCAAGCATTACACGGTAGTGAGCGAAAACGCTCAGGTGCGGATTCTGAAGGTGCACTACGGCCCGCACGAGAAGTCGGTCATGCACAGCCATCCTGCCACGGTTGCAGTGTTCCTCACCGACGCCAACGGGCAGTTCAGCTATCCGGACGGGAAAACGAAAAACTTTACCGTCAAGGCAGGTGATGCGCAATATGGCGCGGCCGAGACCCACTTGCCGGAGAACACCAGCGACAAAGGGTTCGATGTGATCGTGATCGAACTGAAAGGCAAGGCAGCCAAGCCAGCGCAAGCGGAGATGAAGTAATCTCCTGGCGCCGGGCTGCATTGCTGGTCTTCAATTTTGGTGGACTGCCGGGCTCCCCAGGTCTCGCGCGTTTAGAGACCTGGGAGATTCGCCCGAGCGTTCCTCTAAGTTTTCGTGGTGTTGGACTCTGGGTCGGCGTAGATAAAATGTTGGCTCCATTCAGAGAAACAGTAAAAATCTGAATTTCACGGCCTTATACCCTCCGCCGATCCTCTGACACTGTTCGTCTCCGATTGTCCAATCCTCGGCTCCATGTGGAAGGGGCACGCTGCTTCACTGTTGAGATGCTATATTCCGAGGGCGGCGCAGACTGTTCAAAACCGCTCGGTATGAAAACAATTTCTGAAAACTGACGGTAACTGTACCAAATTGACCTGTAATCCCCTTCGACTCGTGAGATCTTGCATGGATGCATAGTCAAAATCAAAGAAGAGAGCCCAAGCAGGAATCCAATCAAGCGACACTTGCCCGCGTCAAAAAAGAAATGGATGAACCGCGTATGGCCGAGTCCGCGCGGGAAGAAGACGTCAACCGGACCGCGCGGCAGAAGCTGGAAGAGCTGCCGTAATCCAGCGTGGTAAAAATAAGGAGCTAAGAAGATAAGAGGTAGAGATCAGAGGTAAAGATAACAATTCCCGCGGCATCCGTGCGCGGGCGAATGCTCCCGAGGGAGGAAAACAATGGCCAAGCTAACCACGGCAACTCGTGACCGGATATCCGTAACCAAGTTCGCTTTCCCCAAGCAACGCAAAGAGCCGCTGGAAAATGCCTCCCACGTGCGCAATGCAGTTGCGCGCTTCAATCAGGTAAAGAGCGTAACGGAAGCGGAGCGCAGTGCGGCGTGGAAGCGCATTCAGTCCGCCGCAAAACGATTCGGAGTGGAACTCCAAAAATCCGCCTAGCCGGAAGGTGCGACTTTCGCATCGACCCTATCTCTAGAGCGGCGGGGTGCCCCACTCATTCGCGTGTTTTGCGAATGAGTGGGGAGTTCTCACCCTACGAAAACGCCAGCTCCTTAGCCCGCTGCACCGCCTTCACCACCGCCTTGATCAAAGTCACGCGCAGCTTGCCTTCTTCCAATTCCATGATGCCGTCAATCGTGCATCCCGCGGGGGTGGTCACCGCATCCTTCAACAATGCCGGATGATCCCCGGTCTCGAGCACTACCCGCGCCGCGCCCATCGTCGTTTGAGCCGCCAGCAGCGTCGCCACATCCCGCGGCAATCCCACCTTCACGCCCGCCTCCGCCAGCGATTCCAAAATAATGTAGATATACGCCGGCCCGCTCGCCGACAATCCGGTGACCGCGTCCATATGTTTTTCGTCAACGGCCACGGTCCGCCCCACCGCATCGAAAAACTTGGTCGCCGTTTCCAGATGCTGCTTGCTCGCGAATTTTCCCTTGCACAGTGCCGTCATGCCCGCGCCCAGCACGCAAGGAGTATTCGGCATCGCCCGCACCACCGGCACTTCTTTTTCCAGCCCCCGCTCAATCATCTCCGTCGGAACCGACGCCGCCACCGAAATCACCAACTGCTTTCCACTCAAGTGCGAGCGGATCTCCTTCACCACGTCCGCCACCACCTGCGGCTTCACGCAAATGAAAATAATGTCAGCGTCCTTCACCGCCTCCGAATTGTCGGTCCCCGCGTGCACCTTCAACTTCTCTTTCAGCATCCGCGCCCGTTCCGGATGCGCCACCGTTGCCCAAGTCTGCCCCGGCGACAGCAATCCATCGCGCAAGAAGGATTGCAGCAGAATCGATCCAATCTTCCCTACGCCCAAAACCGCGACTTTCTTTTTCTCACTCAAACTCTGTGGCATGCGAATTCTCCCAACCGGCTGTAATAAGAAGTCCCCAGATTACACGATGCCGAGGTCTGCCATCTGGTCAGATTCCAAGGTTTCAAAGTTTCAAGGTTTCAGAGTAAACCTCAGCAACACACGGCTTTCCCCTTGAAACCTTGAAACCTTTCTACTTCACAATTTCCTCCGGCACCATCTTCAATATCTCGCGCCCAATCGGCAATGACGCCGTCGCCGCCGGAGAAGGCACATTCAGCACATGCAAAAACCGCTCCCGCCCCACAAACCGGAAATCATCCACCAGCGCGCCATCCGTCCCCACCGCCTGTGCCCGCACTCCCGAGCCACCCGGCGTCATATCTTCCATCCGAACCTCCGGCACCAGTCGCTGGCAAGACCGCACAAACTCCCGCTTCCGCAGCGACCGCCGAAACTCCGACAGCCCATTTCTCCAGTGCTGCCGCGCCATCGCCCGAAATCCCGCATCCATAAATACTTCCATCGTCTCGCCCAAATCGAAATCCCGCCACCGATATCCCTCGCGCCGGAACGCCAGGACCGCATTCGGTCCCGCGTCCACATTCCCCTGAATCCGCCGCGTGAAGTGCACTCCCAGAAACGGATACCGCGGATCCGGCACGGGATAAATCAGTCCCCGCACCAACTCCTGCCGCGCCGCCGCCAAGTCGTAATACTCCCCGCGAAACGGAACCAGCATCATCCCCGGATCATCCCCCGCCATGCGCGCCAAGCGATCGCTATACAGCCCCGCGCAATTCACCACATACCGCGCCGAAAATTCCCCCGCCCGCGTTCGCACCACCACGCCATTCCCCGAAACATCGAATCCCACAACTCCAGCGCCCGTCTTAACCTCCGCCCCGCGTCCCGCCGCGATCTCCGCATACTTCGCCGTCACCGCCGTATAATCCGTGATCCCGGTCGACGGCACCAGGAGCGCTCGAACTCCGCCAACATGCGGTTCGATATCGAGCATCGCCGCGCGTTCCAGCAGCCGCAAACCCTCCAACCCATTCGCCACGCCCTGCGCAAGCAACACATCCAGCCGCGCTGTCTCCTCCGAGTTAGTAGCCACAATCAATTTGCCGCACACCTCATACGGAATCCCATGTCGCGAGCAAAACTCCACCATCTCCCGCGCCCCCGCTACACACAGCCGCGCCTTCAGCGATCCCGCCTTGTAATAAACCCCGCTGTGGATGACCCCGCTATTGTGTCCTGTCTGGTGCCGAGCCACTCCCGCTTCCTTCTCCAGAACCACCACGCGCAACGGCGGAAACCGCTCGCCCACTTGCATGGCAAACGAAAGCCCGACAATCCCGCCGCCAATCACCGCAATGTCATAGGTCATGAGTTTGTGTGCCTTGTGGAGGGACGGGCGTTTCGCCCGTCCAAGCCGTGCCAAGCACGGCCGCCCACCGAAAATAATCCTATCTCACAAGACGCCCACCTCACCGTGACGCAAGAACAATGGAATGTGACGCAGAAAAAGGCGCGGGTGCCCTCGTCTCACTCTTTTCGAGACGTGGGTACGAACACCAGCGCCCTCAATTACGAATTACAAATCACCAATTACAAATTCCCGCCGCCTTCCGCGTCTCGGCGCTAGATTGCCCTACTGCACATTCAGCGTCGCAACATCCCCGTGCGCCGCCCCACCCGCAGCCGTAGCCGTCACCGTAATCTGCGACGTGCCCACTGCCGTCGGCGCCGCCACTGTCAGAAAAGCCGATCCCGGAGCTGCCCCTGTCGCCGGCGTAGCCGTCACCGTCACCGTCGCCGGGTTCGGCACCACTGCCGGAGGCGTATACATCCCCGTCCCGCCTATCGTGCCATTCGCATTGCCCCCAGTGATCGCCCAGGTTACGCTCTGGTTGGCCGTGAATTGTTGCTGATTACCTCCCGCCGGCCACGAGTTACCCGGCTCATCCGCAAACAACACAGTCCCCGTTTGCGGATTCACCGTCACCGGGGTTGTGCTGCTGCCGCTGCCCGCGACCCCGCCGCAAGAAATCAGCGCCATCAATCCAAGCCCCAGGCAAATCGCCGTGATCCCTCCGTAGAGACGCGTCTTGCCGGCTCTCTTTCGCCCGACCCCCACAATCCCCATCATCACCACCCAAGCGAGTGTGAAGAATGGCAAAGTGGGGGAACGTGTGCTCGCGTAGGGACGGCCGCTCCCGGCCGGTCGGTCTGTGCCCGTGGAGGGACGAGCGTCCCCGCCCGTCCCAGGCGGGCACAGCGTTGGCAATTTCGGCCCACAGGTCCAAATTGTCAGAGTAACTCCAGTCGTCCCCGCCCCAGCCGCAATTGTTGTTGGATTGAACACGCATTGTGCGCCAGGCCCCCCGCTCGTCAACAGTGGCAAGCCCGAGCACGCAAAACTCACCGCCGAGCTGAACGTCCCACCCCCCACCGGAACCGCCGCAAACGTATAGCTGGCGTTCTGTCCCGCCAGCACTGTCACCGAAGTGCTGCCCGTGTCCGTCCACGTAAAGCCCGCAGTCGTCCCCGTTACCGTCAGCGTCTCCGTCGGCGTAGCCTGCGTCAGCGTGCCGTCCGTTCCCTGGATCGCAAAATTGAATGTCCCCGCCGTAGCGCTGCCCAGCGTCACCGTAAACGGAGCGCCCGCGGCCGTAGGCGTCAGCGTCGTCGGCGTGATCCACCACGTTCCCGGCACTGCCCCTGTACACGTCAATGTCACGCTTCCGCTGTATCCATTCACCGCCTTCAACGTCCCGTTCCAGGTTACGTTCTGATTCACCCCCGTCGTATTTGGAGTCGCCGTCAGCGCAATCGTATAACTCGGCGCCGGCGCCGTTACCGTCAGCCCCAACGTCTGCGTCTTGGCCGCCGGCGCTCCCGCCGTCATCGCCGAGATCGTCACCGTAACCGGACCACCTGCCGGAGTTCCTGCCGCCGCCGTCACCGTCAACCTAACCGTCACGGGTGACGAAGACGTCGGACTCACCGAACTCGATGGCGAGAACACGCAAGCCGCTCCCGTCGGCAGGCCCGCCGAGCAACTCAGTGTTACCGTCCCCGCAAAACTTCCCGCCGCTGTTACCTGGAACGTGCTCGTCCCCGACGTTCCCCCCTGCCCCACCGTCAGCGAATTCGGACTGGGCGCCGTCAAGTTGAAGTCCACCACATGCAGCGTAACCGCCGCGTCGCTTGTAATCGTGTTTGGGTCCGTTCCCACGGCGTGCGCGTTGAAGCTGTAGTCGCCCACACTTCCGCTCGCGATCAAGTTATACGTTGCCGTCGGCGTTATCTGTTCGGGATCCGGCACGCAGGTCGCGGGCGCCGCGCCGGTGCAACTTATATTTACCGGACTCGCGTATCCGTTCTCCGCCGTTAGCGTGCCATTGAACGTAGCTGTCTGGGTCGGAAAAATCGTTTGCGGCGAATTGGAAATGACATTCGTGTAGTTCGCCGACACGGAGTAGTTCCAAATACCGCGCCCGTACGTCGATGCCACCAGCGTTTTCGAGCCCGCGTGATTAAAAAGTTGCAGCGCCGTCACCGGAGCATTCGGGAGAAATCCCGAAACTCCCGGGCCCGGCGGCGGCCCAACTTCCGTCCAACTCGGAGCGCTCGTCGCACTCACAAAAATACCAATGTCGGTTGCCGCGTACACCAGTTCCGCTTGCGCATCCACCAGCAATGCGTTCACCGGAGCATCCGGCAACTCCGCCGAGCCCGTGCCCGTCCAGTCCGTCCAACTCGCGCCGGCATTCGCAGTCTTCCACAGGTGCGAGGTGGGGAATCCCGGCGTGCTGAATCCCATGATCCCGACATATGCCGTGCTGCCAGTCCCATCTAACGAATCCATCGCAACCGTCGAAATCGCATACCCGTTCGGATTCACATTCTGCGTTGGATTCGCGGTCACATTCGTCATCAAACTGACGCCCGCGTTGGTCGTGACCCATATTTCGCCCCCAGGCGACCCGCTTAGCGGCCCGTATCCGTTGGTCACCGCATATACCACCGTCGAATAGCCGTTCGGCGCTGCGCCGCCCGCGGCTATCGCATTGACCAGGTTGATTTCATCGCCCGTACACAAACCCGTTCCTAACGTGTCGAAGTCATTGCTCAGTTGCAACGGAGCCGTTCCGCTGGTGCTGATCTGCCACACCCGGCATGTTCCCACCAGCATTTCACTGCTATTCTGCGGGTCCAAAATGTAGGGAGTATCGTAAGCTCCCTGATCTCCACCCAGATCGCTGGAGCCGACGACCTGAAGAAATCCAGCGTCGTTACACTCGCTTCCCGACTCACACTTCATAATCGTGACGTAGGGGTTCGCCGCAAACCACTCGTCCGGGTTGCTGGGATTGATCGCATTGAATCCGCCATCTCCGCCCAGCGCATTCTGCCAGGTACTGCTGCTGGTTGCGGTGCTGGTTTTAGGGGATCCGTTACCCTGCGTTCCCCCGAGCAGAATGTCCGCGCTCGTGGGGTGCACCGAGACAGAAACAAATTCCGTCATCGAGCCCAGGGTCTGGCTCAGGCTGTCAAACTGATTCGTCCCGGTACAACTCCCCGTGGTCAGACCGGAATAGCCATCTAGCGTCCGGCTGATTCCCCCGTCGTGCGCGAAGTAACCGGGTGTTGTGTCGCCGACAACCATGAACCCGATTCCGTGCTGGTCCGGATGCACGTGCGCCGGCGCCCCAAGCCGGCTGCACCCGTAGGCGTGCGTTAGGTTGATCCAGTCGCCTTGCGTGCAGGTGGTAGTCCCGGGCTCTAACGTGCACTTGTAAAGATTGATCGCGCCCGCGTAAACGTCCGTTCCCGTTGAATTGGGGGGTGGCGGATCGGGAATTGCGGACAACTCCAGGTTGTACCAACCCTGTTCCACTCCGCAGCCGCTGTTCGGTCCAAACGCGTTGTCGCCGCAGTTGGTGATGCCGTTGTCCGGAATCTCGGTCCAACTCGCTCCGCCCGTCGTCGATTGCCAGATGCCCTCATCGGCGGGTGTGGGATTTCCATAGGCGTCCGGCTGCACGTCGACCACCCACACATACATCTCGTTGCGCCCCGGTACCACCGCGAACTCGCCGCGATAAATCAGGCAAGTGGTTGCGTTCGAACTAGCCGGACAGTTCGCCGATGCAAGTCCCGCAGTCGGTTGCGTAGTCAGCGGCGTGAAGTTCTGGCCATCCGTCGATGAGTACAGACCGTGACGCCGGATGAAAGCGTAGAACGTTCCCGTCGCTCCCTGGCTCGGGTTGTAAATCACCGCCGTGGCCGATGCGGGGACGGCACCGTCCGTGAGGGTTGCGCGGTTCCACGTCGCTCCACCGTTCAGCGAGTAGTAAAGTCCGCGCGCCGTCGAATTCCCATCTTCTTCTGGGCCAAGGCACGGGCTATTGTCTCCCGCCGCCGCCGCTTCCAGGCCAAGGCACAAGCCGTTGTCTCCCGCTGTTGCAGCCACGACCAGGCTGGGATTCGCCGTGCTGAAAGCGATCTTGCTGAAACCGATTCCCAAAAACGATTGCCCACTTGCCGCGCTCTGGATCGGCGGCGTCGTCCACGTCGAACCTCCATCCGCGGATCGCAGAATACCCAGCCCATAATAAGAATCGGCCGAATTGTTCGTCTCCCCGGTTCCAACCAGAATCACGTTACTGTTTCCCGGCTGCAAAGCAATCGCGCCTACCGCCAACGTAGGCTGATCGTCAATCAACGGTTGCCAGACAACTGCAGCGGGATTGGGACTCAGATTTCCCGCGTTGATCGATTTCCATAGACCGCCATAAGCGCCGCCTAATAGCACCGTGTTTCCGCTAGTGTCCGCCGGATCGATCAGCACCGAGGTAGCCCGCCCCGAGACCCAGTTGTAACCCTGGCTTCCGTCTCCCGTAGCATCGGAAGCGAGCGGAGCCGGTCCCAGCGGCACCCACGCTGTTGAACCCGAAAGTGCAGCGGGTGCCCCACTCATCGCGTTCTTTGCGATGAGTGGGTGTGGGGCCGCAGCCGCCCGCGACGCCCGCATTGCCATCTTCTGCCGGTAAGCCCGAAACCGCAGGCCCGCCGCCGATTCTCCCCGAGGCACAGTCCGC
>JBEKFN010000082.1:0-12593 GCA_050013295.1 Terriglobales bacterium | reverse complement strand
CGTTGCCTGGTGAACATCCATCCCGATATACTTCTCCTGGTTCATACGGCGCTCCTTTCGGTAAGTGGTGTTGTGAACAATCACAACTTACCCCAAAGTGGGCGCCTTTTTATATTGCGTGAAATCGCCTGTGGGTGTTGAAAAACTCCTTCTCTCAGAATCGACAAAAATAAAGTCGCGTCAGGAAGCCCTACAATCGATTTTCTCGGGTCGCCTAGACATTTTCTATCCCCCCAATTTTGGCTAATAGGGACGAAAAGTGAGTTTTTCAACAGCCACGCCTGGTTTCAGCAGCTATCCGCATCCAGTTCGTTATACTAACTCTGAAATTCCGATTGGAGGTGTTCTTTGCGAATTCACGTTTTGCGGATTTTGGTGTTCTTGCTGGTGTGCGTAGCGACAGTTCCCTGCGTGGCACAGGATAAAGTAACGATCCTCTATGACGCGTTCGGGGAATCGAAGGAGCTGACGAAGGATTGGGGATATTCCGCTTTGGTGGAGCACAACGGAAAGCGAATTCTGTTCGATACAGGGAACGATGCCACGATTTTTGAGCACAACGTGAAGGCGCTGGGCATAGACCTGACGAAACTGGATTTTGTGGTGATCTCGCACCGGCACGCAGACCACACGACGGGGTTGAGATATGTGCTGAAGGTGAATCCGAACGTCACGGTCTATGTGCCGGCGGACGGCGGGAATGGATTTGGGGGATTGCCGTTTCCGAACACGTTTTTGCGGGCAGATGAGAGCTTGCCGGCGAAGATGCGGTATTTCGGGGGAACGGATCCGGAACATTTCTCATGGGGCAAGCTGTATGACACGGGGAATTTTGTAGCGGTGAATCAATTGACGGAAGTATTGCCGGGAATTTTTCTGGTGCGAACAGTTTCGCAGAAGAAAGGAACGCTGGAGCTGCCGGAATTGACGCTGGCGATCAAAAGACCGAATGGACTGCTGCTGGTGGACGGGTGCTCGCACGCGGGGATTGAAGGGATATTGGAAGCGGCAAGCGCGGTCGATCCGAGGACGGAGATTGTGTTTGGCGGATTGCACCTGGTGACGACGCCGGTGGAAGAGATTGATGTGCTGGTGGAGAATCTAAAGACTAAGTGGAAGGTGCAGAGGATTGCGCCGGGACATTGCACGGGTGAGCCGGCGTTTGCGCGACTGAAGAAGGCGTATGGGGAGAACTATTTGTATGCGGGGTTGGGGACGAAGATCAAGCAGTGAGAATGGCGCACACCCAAGAATGGAGCAGGCTGGCGTAACATCCCCATTTCACTCAAAACGGCGTCGGAATAGAATCGTTGGAAGCAATGGACGCTCTCTACGAGTACATGCTGGATTGGTCGAAGGGAAGCAAACGGCGTCACGTTGACGGCGAGCGAAGCTTCATTGAGCGCTACATTCGGCGGGACGAGTTCGAGACGCTTTTCGGAGGCGAGATGCTCCTGACTGACCCGAGTGGCAGGTCCGAGTTCATCGGGGTCTGGGGTCGAAAAGCGATAAGCGATTTCAAGAGAACTCTTAGGGAACGAGGTGCCGAGTTCGCAGTGCTCCCTACGGACGCCAGCAGTCGAGTCGTCAAGCTTTATAAGCAGTATTACCGCCAAATCGAATCGGACCGAGCGCGGTGACCGCTGCCAAGAACCTTAACTGTTGATAAATCGCGATATCACGCAATGACGGGTCCGTCCTCTTCTTCCACCCACCGCCTTGATTGACTTGAGCGTTTCACCCACGTAAGATTTGCCCCTGATGATCGGCCGGACCATCTCGCACTACCGCATCGTCGAGAAGCTCGGCGGTGGCGGGATGGGCGTTGTCTACAAGGCTGAGGACGTAAAGCTGCACCGCTTTGTCGCCCTCAAGTTCCTGCCTGACGAGATTGCTAAAGATGCACAAGCGCTGGCGCGCTTCCAACGCGAAGCGCAGGCCGCCTCCGCTCTGAACCATCCGAACATCTGCACCATCTATGAAATTGACGAACAGCACGGCGAAGCGTTCATCGCCATGGAATTTCTGGACGGGCTGACGCTCAAGCACCGCATCGCCGGGCGTCCGCTGGAAACGGACGTTCTTCTCCCCATCGCCATCGACATCGCCGACGCGCTCGACGCCGCTCACGCCGCCGGCATCGTCCACCGCGACATCAAGCCGGCGAACATCTTCGTGACCAAGCGCGGACACGCCAAGGTTCTGGATTTCGGGCTGGCAAAGGTCACTGCCGCGACCAGTGCGTCGGGCAAAGTTGCGGCAGCCAACACGATGACCGGCACGATTGACGACCAGCACCTCACCAGCCCGGGTTCCGCGCTCGGCACCGTCTCCTACATGTCGCCGGAGCAGGCGCGCGCGAAAGAACTGGATGCGCGCAGCGATTTGTTCTCCTTCGGCTCCGTGCTGTACGAGATGGCCACCGGCGCATTGCCCTTCCGTGGCGATAGTTCCGCGGTCATCTTCAACGCGATTCTCGAACGCGACCCAGTTCCCGCGGTGCGGCTGAATCCCGACCTTCCGCCCAAGCTGGAAGAGATCATCAACAAGGCGTTGGAGAAGGATCGGGACATGCGCTACCAGCACGCTGCGGATATGCGGACCGATTTGAAGCGGCTGAAACGGGAGATGGAATCGCGGCACGGCGCACCGGCTAGTTCGGGGTCAGCGGCGGTCGTGCAGGAGCCCGTCTCTCCGCTCGCCCAAGCGCCGTCGTCAGCATCCGGTTCCTCCCCGGCGCTTGCTCCATCTTCGTCATCGAGCGTAGTGCAAGTTGCCGAAAAGGTTGCCGAAGCTCCTGTCGCGGGCAGAAAACTCTGGAAGGTTCTGGTTCCCGCCGCCGTAATCCTTGTCGCTGCCGCCATCGGGGGAGCGTTCTACTTGCGCTCGCGGCCGGCGGCACCGGTGACGAAGGCTACACCCCTTACCGAGAAGGACACTGTTGTCCTCGCCGACTTCACCAACTCCACCGGCGACCCGGTCTTCGATGGCACTCTCAAGCAGGCCCTCGCCGTCGATCTTGAACAGTCTCCCTTCCTCAACATTCTTTCCGACCGCAGAGTCAGCGAGACGCTGAAGCTGATGGGCCGCGCGCCCACCGAGCACGTCACCGCGGATGTTGCCCGGGAACTCTGCCTCCGCACCGGCAGCAAAGCCGTTCTGAGCGGATCGATCTCCAACCTGGGAAGCCAGTACATCGTCGGCCTCGATGCTGTTGCCTGCAATAGCGGCGACAATCTGGCCAAAGAGCAGGCGGAATCCCCGAGCAAAGAAGGCGTGCTCAAGGCGCTCGACAGCGCGGCCACTGCCATCCGCACGCGCTTGGGTGAATCGCTTGCTTCGGTGCAGAAATTCGACGTGCCGGTGGAAGCCACCACGCCCTCGCTTGAAGCTCTGAAGGCTTACAGCATGGGCATCACGACCAGCCGTAGCAAGGGTGACGCCGAAGCCATTCCGTTCCTGAAGCGGGCCATCGAACTCGACCCCAACTTCGCCATGGCCTATGTCGGTCTGGCCGTCGAGTACTCGAATCTTGGACGGGCGAGCCTGGCCGCTGACCATGCCAAGAAGGCCTACGACTTGCGCGACCGGGTCAGCGACCGCGAGAAGTACCGCATCTCGGCCTTCTACTTTCAATACGTCACCGGTGAAGTTGAAAAGGCCACAGAAGCCTACGAACTGTGGGCGAAAAGCTACCCGCGGGACGCGGTGCCTCACACGAATCTTGGGGTTCTTTACGCCGCGCTGGGTCAATACGACAAAGCGATCACGGAGACCGAGGCGGCGCTGCGGCTGGAACCCACGATCGCCGGCTACGGGAACCAGGCGGAAAACTACATCTTCGTCAATCGGCTCAAGGATGCCAGCCAGATGCTCCAGGAAGCACAGCAGAAAAACTTCGACGGCTTGACCATTCGGAGCGATCTGTACAGCTTGGCATTTTTGTCCGGGGATACTGCCGAAATGGAGCGGCAGGTTGCATGGGGGGCGGGCCGTCCCGGCGAAGAAGATCAGATGCTCAACGCCCACGCCGATACCCAGGCTTACTACGGCCGACTGGAAAAAGCCCGCGACCTCTCCCGGCGTGCCGCCGACTCGGCCGTGCGGGCGGACGCCAAGGAGACTGGAGCTCTGTGGCTCGCCTATCAGGCGCTCCGCGAAGCTGAGCTAGGCAACGTAGCTGCTGCCCCGCAAGCCGTCGGCCGCGCGCTGGCGCTCGCTCCCGGGCGTGATGTCAAGGTCCTGGCCGCATTGGTGCTGGCCCGTAGCGGTGACACTGTCCAATCCAGAACTATCCTTGAGGCACTCCAAAAAACCGAGCCCACGAACACTTATCTTAAGGTGTACTGGTTCCCCGTGATCGAGGCCTCGATTGATATGGCGCAACAGGCGCCCGACCGAGCGATCGTCGCGCTTGAACCTTCGCTGCCCTACGAACTCGGGGGAGCCCCTCCTAATCCCCAAAACAACGCCACATTGTATCCCGCGTACCTTCGCGGCTTGGCCTATCTCGCTCAAAAGAACGGTCCCGCTGCGGCCGCCGAATTCCAGAAGTTCCTCGATCATTCCGGAATCGTGCAGAACTTCCTGCTCGGCTCGCTCGCCCACCTCCAACTCGCTCGCGCTTATGCCATGCAAGGCGCCACCGCCAAAGCGAAGAGTGCCTACCAAGACTTCTTCGTCCTCTGGAAAGACGCCGACCACGACATTCCCATCCTGAAGGAAGCCAAGGCGGAGTACGCAAAGCTGCAATAACCTCTTCATTCACTTGCTGCTGCTGCGGAAAAGACCCTGCTCAATGCGGCCCCCTGCCACCACATTTCGCGTTTGCCGACAACACAACGGTGGAACTAGCTTCATTCGGTGTCCCGATCCTCGACGGTTGCGACCCCTGTTCTCACCACCAACTGGCTCGCGCTCGGCATTCCAAAAAGCAGATGCTGCCTTCCATAATTCATAGCCGACATTCCGAATCCTCTCTATAATTATGGAAGTCGCTCTAAGTAAGCGACTTATAGGACTGGGAAAGATTAGAGGGTGGCAGTGAAGTTGCTTGTATCAGATGGGGGTCGAAGGTCTGGCCGCGGCGCCGTCACGGTCGTCCCAGTCCATGAATCGCGAACTGAGTCGCGAAATATGAACCGCGAATTTGAGGCCCGGTTTACCGCCATCCTGTTGACTCTGCTCACAGCAGCCGCAGTACTGTTCGCTGGCTTTAACTACAAGATCGAGCACCAGTTTGCAGTTCCCGACGATGGCGCGTGGTGGATGGAGAAGAACGGGCGCCTAGTGGCCGACCGACTGGAGCCGAACGGTCCGGCAGAGCGGGCCGGAATCCGCCGTGGGGACAATGTAGTCAGCGTCAACGGGCGCGCGGTTGACACCTCCGCGGCGGTGACGCGGCAGATCTACTATTCCGGCGTCTGGTCGAAGGCAACCTACTCGCTGATCCGCGGCTCGGTTCCGCTGGATGTGGTAGTGGTGCTGGTTCCATCCGAACGCTCGATGAACGATTGGCTGCGGCTGATCGCGCTGATTTACCTGGGCATTGGGCTTTATGTGTTGCTGCGGCGCTGGACGGCGGTCGGTTCCACGCATTTTTATATTTTCTGCCTGGTATCGTTCGTTTTCTACGCGCTGCACTACACCGGCAAGTTCAACGCGTTTGACTGGATCGTCCTGTGGGCCAATGAAGTCGCGTGGCTGCTGCAGCCGGCGCTGTTTCTGCACTTCACGTTGACCTTCCCGGAACGGCGAGAGATCGTCAGCAAGCATCGCTGGTCGATTCCGCTGCTCTACCTGCCGGGAGCGGTACTGCTCGGAATCCAGTTACTTGTTTTCGAGTATTTGAAAGCTAGCAACTCGCTGCTCTTTAATCTGAACCGGGTGCACTGGGCCTATCTGACGATTTTCTTCTTCTCAGCGGCGGGGATTCTGTTCAAAAACTACCGCCAGGCCACCACTCCGATCCTGCGGCAGCAACTCAAGTGGATCACGCGCGGCACCATCCTCGCCATAACGCCGTTTACGCTTTTTTATGTTCTACCGTATCTGCTCGGAGTGATGCCTTCACCCCTTATGAAGGTGTCGGTGCTGTCGCTGGGATTGCTGCCGCTGACTTTTGGCTACGCCATTTTCCGCTACCGGTTGATGGACGTGGATCTGATCTTCAAGCGCGGCATGGCGTATACGCTGGCGGCGGCGGCCATCGTGGGAGTTTACTTCGCCGGCGTGGCGGCGGTGGCAGAGCTGGTGCATACGCGCGTGCCCAGTTCCGGACCTTACGGGTTGATAGTGGCCGTCGTAGTCACCGCGCTGCTGTTTGATCCGGTACGGAAATGGATTCAAGAGAAGCTTGACCAGTTTTTCTTCCACACCGGCTACGACTACCGGCGCACCCTGATCGAATTTGGACGCGAGTTGAGTTCGGAGACCGACCTCGACAAGATGCTTTCCTCGCTGGTCGACCGGGTGGCGCGCACACTGCTGGTGGACCGCATCGCTATCTTTCTCGGCAACAGCGACTCTTCGCGCTTTGAACTGTCGAAGTCGTTTGGCATCGCACACGTCACCGGCCTCGACTTGTCGTTCCTCGCGAAGCCGCGAATGGAGGACGCTGCCGGGCACATCTTCTTCGAAAATACGCACCAGTTGCCGCGTGAAAACGCCGCTGCGCAAGAAGCCATCGGACGCCTGGATCTCAACTACTACATTCCCTGCCACGCGCGGCAAAAAACCATCGCCTTCCTCGGACTGGGCAAGACTATGCAGGGCGACTTCCTCTCCAGCGAAGATGTGGAGTTGCTCGAAGTTCTGGCGGGATACATCGGCATCGCCATCCAGAACGGGCGGCTGTACGCGTCACTTGAACAGAAGGTGAGCGAGTACGAGCGGCTCAAGGATTTCAACGAGAATATTGTTGAATCCATCAACGTCGGCGTGATGGCCGTGGACTTGCAAGATCGCATCGAGTCCTGGAACTCGCAGATGGAAGTCATGTATGCCCAGCCGCGTTGGCAGGTGGTGGGGCGTTCGTTGAGCGAGGTTTTTCCGGCGGCCTTCGTCGAGGAGTTCTACCGCGTTCGGCAGAATCCGGGCATCCACAATCTCTATAAGTTCCGGCTGGCGACTCCCACCGGCGAGGCGCGCATCGTGAATGTTGCGATGGCGCCGCTGGTAACCCGCAAGTTCAGCGTAGTGGGACGGCTGGTGATCATGGACGACATCACCGAGAGGATCGAACTGGAAGTCCAGCTCACCCAAGCCGACAAGCTTTCTTCGATCGGACTGCTGGCCGCCGGCGTGGCGCACGAAGTCAATACGCCGTTAGCGGTCATCTCCTCCTACACCCAGATGCTGGCGAAGCAGTTGAAGTCGGATCCGCAGAAAGCGGGGCTGCTCGAGAAAATCACCAAGCAGACGTTCCGCGCTTCGGAGATTGTCAATAATCTGCTGAACTTTTCCCGCACCTCGGGTACGGAATTGACGGAAATCAGTCTGAACAAGGTGATCGCAGATACGCTGGCATTGCTCGACCACCAACTCAAGGTGGCTCACATCCAGGTGCAGACCGAGCTCAATGAAAACCTTCCTTTGATTCAGGGCAACGCCGGGCGCCTGCAACAAGTGTTTCTGAATTTGTTCTTGAATGCCAAGGACGCGATGGCCGGGGGCGGAGTCCTGAACGTATCCACGCTGAACGGCGAATTCGTGACCGTGCGCGTCTCGGATACCGGTTCGGGCATTGCGCAGGAACACATTCACCGCATCTACGATCCATTTTTCACCACCAAGACCTTGCCCGGCGAGGGCCAGAATCGCGGTACTGGTCTTGGACTTTCCATTACCTACGGCATCATCCAGGAACACGCAGGCAATATCCGCGTGGAGAGCCGCCCCGGAGAAGGCACTACCTTCACTCTGGATTTTCCGTTGATATCGACTAGGAAGGCAATCCATGTCTGAAGTAACAACGTCTGAAGTGACAACGCGTGAAGTTGCCATGTCTGAAGTCGCGGCTGAGTCGCGTCGGAACACACCGGAAAGTACGCCGCCCAGCGCGGGCAGAATCCTCATCATTGACGACGAAGCGGAAATTCGGGAGTCGTTGGAGACGCTGCTTCAGCTCGAGGGCTACACCGTCGCGGTTGCGGGAAGCGGAGGGGAAGGTCTGGCGCAGATTGGACAGCGCGCTTTTGACGTGGTTTTGCTCGACCTGGCGCTGCCCGACAAGAATGGGATGGATGTGCTCTCGGAGATTCGCCTGCTCCATCCGCAGCAGGCAGTGATCATGATCACCGCCTACGGAACGGTGGAGAACGCAGTCCGTGCCATGCAATCCGGCGCCACCAACTTCATCCAGAAGCCGTGGGACAACGAGAAACTGCTGGCCGACGTGCGCGCCGCGGTCGCCCGCCAGAAGGCGGAAGAAGAAAACATTCAACTGAAGCGCGCTCTGAAACAGCGCTACAACTTTGAAAACATCGTGGGCAAGAGCGAGCCCATGCTGAAGATTTTCGACCTGGTCGCGCAGGTGGCGCCCAGCCGCTCAACCGTGCTGCTGCAAGGCGAAAGCGGGACGGGCAAGGAACTGATCGCCAAGGCGATTCATCTTCATTCCACGCGGCGCGACCGGCCCTTCGTGCCCGTCAACTCGGGGTCGACGCCGCCCGACCTGCTCGAATCCACGCTGTTCGGGCACGTCAAGGGCGCTTTTACCAGCGCGGTTGCGTCGAAGAAGGGGCTGTTCGAAGTCGCCGACCGGGGCACAATCTTCCTCGACGAGATCGGCACCATGAGCCTGGATACGCAGAGCAAGATTCTGCGCGTGCTGCAGGACCGCAAGTTCATGCATCTGGGAGGCGTGCAGGAAATTCAAGTGGACGTGCGCATCATCGCCGCCACCAACGTGGATCTTCGTCAGATGGTGCGCGAAGGCCGCTTCCGCGAAGACCTTTTCTACCGCCTCAACGTCATCAGCATTGATCTGCCGGCGCTGCGCCAGCGCCGCGAAGATATTCCGCTGCTGGTGCAGCACTTCCTTCAGAAGTATTCCGAGGAAAATGAGCGGCCGCGGCGCCGCATTACCACCGAGGCGTTGCGCCCATTGGTGACCTACTCCTGGCCCGGCAATGTCCGCGAACTGGAGAACGCGATCGAACGCGCCGTGGTGCTATCTTCCGACAGCGACATTGGGATCGATCTGCTCCCCGACCATATTGTGGGCCAGGGCAGCTCAATTCCGGCTTTGGATGCGAGCGCCGGGGCCACGCTGTTCAGCATTATGGAAGACTGCGAACGGCGCATCATCATTGACATGCTGGAAAAATCCGGCTGGAACCAGACCGAAGCGGCGGAACGCTTCCACGTCCCGCTCTCCACGCTGAATCAGAAAATCAAACGGCTGGCGATCGAAATCAAGAAGAAGAACCGGGAGTAGCTCACGTGGGGACAGCCGCCACGGGAGTAGCTCACGTGGGGACAGCCGCCCTCGGCTGTCCAGGCGAGCGTAGCTCGCCCCGGTTTTGCGCGAGTTGATCGGGTTTGTATGGGTTCCTTGGACCGCGAAACCATAGCCAGCGATACTCTTCGCTGGCTGACACCAGCCCTTTTCTCACCGGATTGTCCAGGATGTACTGAATCTTCTCATCCAGTTTTTCAGATGACCTCAGCACACGGTCAAAGGATTCCGTCTGCCATACCTTGCCGGTGCGACCAAGCAGGCGATTAATCTTGTGTGCGGAAGCGCCCTTGATTGCATCCATGATTTCGGCCAACGAAAAAACCTTGCGGTCTTGTTCATTCACCAGCGGCGTGAAGATCATGTGTACGTGGTCCGGCATGACGACGACAACGCTGGCATCCATCTTTGAACCGTTGTTATGAAGACAAGACGCGAGTGTGATGTCGCGGGCAGTCTCGGGGAGCATCCAGCGCCGGTGGGTGCAGAAAGTCAGGAAGTGGGACTTATTATCGCGCTGCAGGTGGGGGAGATTGCGACGGTAGAATGAGTTCGGCATGCAAAACTTGGTGGCGTTCAGGATTGCTCGGATCGGCAATAGGGGGCAGTGATATCCGTCACCGCGCGGATGTGACCTTGTGTTAGGTTGCTGCCACTCACGGCTTTTGCGTAGGGACAGCCGCCCTCGGCTGTCCAGGCGAGCGCAGCTCACCAGCGAACTTCGGTTTGCCGCTGTTTTCTCCTCTGCTATAGTTCCCTGAGCAGACGTTCCACATGGCGTTCGAACTCGAACTGATTTCCCCCGTTGAAGTCGCCAAGGGATATGTGCTGGCGGTTCAGGAATACACCCTGCTCTCGGCGCAATCGCTCGCGAACTTCTTCCGCCGTCCTCTGTACATGGGCGACATGCTGCAGCAGGCCGACCTGATCGGCGTCGGCTCCCTGCCCATCGTGATTCTGACGGGACTCTCCGTCGGTGCGCTGTTGGCGCTGAACTCAGCCAGCACCTTGCAGCGATTCGGCGGGGTCACGCTCATCGGCCAACTCGTGTCGCTCGGCATGGTCACCGAACTGGGGCCGCTCATCACCGGGCTGATGGTGGCCGGGCGCAACGCCTCCGGCATGGCCAGCGAACTGGGCTCGATGGTCGTGACCGAGCAGATTGACGCCATGCGTGCCCTGGGCACCGACCCCACCAAGAAGCTGGTTACGCCACGAGTGGGGGCCACTGCCTTCATGCTGTTTTTCCTGACCATCATCGCCGACCTGCTCGGGCTGATCGGCGGCTATGGGGTCGCGCACCTGCTGTTCGGGCTCGACACGCAGCAGTATTGGACCTCCGTCTGGCAGGTCCTTGTCTTCCGCGATGTCTTTACCGGCCTCATCAAGCCCGTGCTGTTTGGGTTCATCATCGCCACCATAGGCTGCTATTACGGCATGTCCACGCGCGGCGGCACGCAGGGTGTGGGCCGTTCGACCACTCAGGCCGTGGTCGCTGCTTCGGTGCTGATTCTGATAACGGATTTCTTTGTTACCAAGCTGATCTTCGCAATTTTCGGTTACAGGTAAGCCATGCCGGCTCCCACTCTGCCCAGCGAAAATCCGGCGGCCGCGGTGGTGAGTCCCTCCGGCTACGCCATCGAGTTCGACAAGGTTGCTATCGCGTTCGATGAAAACGTCGTCCTCGACGGCATTTCGTTCCAGCTTCCGCACGGCGAAACCAAGGCGCTGTTTGGCGTCGCCGGTTCGGGCAAGAGCACTCTGCTCAAGCTTGCCATGGGGCTGCTGCGGCCCGATAGCGGCCGCATCTTCGTGCTGGGAGAAGAAGTCACGCGCATGTCGGAACAGGAATTGTTCCAGCTGCGCCGGCGCGTGGGCATCGTGTTCCAGGAAAGCGCGCTCTTCGACTCCCTCAAAGTATACGAAAATGTCGCTTTCCGCCTGATGGAGGAGCGGATCTCCGCGGCGGAAGTCGAGCGGCGGGTGCGCGAGGTGTTGCGCTTCGTGGAGTTGGAAGAAACCTACGACATGCGTCCGTCCGAACTATCGGGTGGCATGCGGCGGCGCGTGGCCATCGCCCGCGCCATCATCACCGAGCCTGAGGTGCTGCTCTACGACTCGCCTACTGGCGGACTCGATCCGGTAACTTCGAACACCATCGTCGAACTTATCGTGAAACAACGTGACGTCTACAAAACCAGCGCCCTCATGGCAACCCACCGCCTTCAGGATGCCTTCACCATGGCAACTCACCAGTTCGATAAGGCCACCAACCAGATGGTCGTCCTGCCCAAAGGGCAGCGTGGCGAAGTACCCCTGAGCTTTCTGATTCTGCGCGACGGCAAAGTCATCTTCGATGGCGACGCTCACGAACTCGCCACTTCGCGCGACGAATATATTCGCGAATATATTTCGTAAGGCGGATTGCAGGGGTCAGAGGTCGGATTGCGGAGGTTGTCTGCGCATTCAATCCACTTCTGCAATCTCACCTCTGACCTCCGCAATCCCAACGCGCCCCTCAAATTTCAGGCTTTTTCTTCGATCCCTTGCCCGGCAACGCTGCCGGATTCTCGTGGGTGCGTTCGCGGAATCCGCCTTTCATCCCTCTGGCGAGGCCGATGGCCGCTTCTCCAAATTTGTCGCGCACATGGTCCGCCGCCGCCAGCGCCTTCTGCCAACGCTCGTCCCGCAAAGGCTCCAGCAGATCGAGCTGGGTCGGACCCGATTCGAAATTCGACGCTTGCACTCCCAGCAATCGCACTGGCGCGCCCGGCTTCCAGTTGGCGAAAAACAGGCGCCGCGCCTGCTCGAAAATCTGGTTATCCATCTGCGTCGGCTGTTCGAGCGATTGCGCCCGCGTGATGGTCGAGAAATCTTTGTAGCGCAATTTTAGCTGGAGCGTGCGCGCAAAATATCCGCCCTCGCGCAGCCGCCGTCCCACCATCTCGCTGAGCCGCATCAGCGTGGACTGCAAGCGCTCGGCGTCGCCCGTGTCTTCGTCGAACGTGTGCTCGTGGCTGATCGATTTCGGATCGACATTTTCTCCAACCGCGGTGTCGAACCATCCACCCGCATCTTCGCCCCGCGACTTCCCGGCCAGCGCGAGCCCCCATTTTCCGAAGCGGTGTTCGAG
>JBEKFN010000081.1:0-15001 GCA_050013295.1 Terriglobales bacterium | reverse complement strand
CCTTCCTGCAGGCTGCGAAACCCGTTTGCCTGGATGGCGGAGAAGTGAACGAAAACGTCCTCGCCATTCTGGCGGCTGATAAAACCATAGCCCTTGGCATCGTTAAACCACTTTACTGTTCCTGTTTCCATGATGTTGCTGTGTTCCTTTTGGGTTGAAGTGTGCGCTGGAACTCGCGGGATAGTACAGGCAGGTCACGCTTTAGAGCGGGGTGCTGCTGAACAGCCGTAAAGTCAGACGCACCTAAATTGTACATATTCGGGGGTAAATGGCTAGAAGATTCTGTGCTTACTCCGGTAACCCGTATCCTTACTCTCCGCCGGCAGACCTCGCCCATACAGCGATCCCGGTAGGAAGACTTTGCTCTCGCGCCTCCCGAAATTCCGTGCTACTCCCTGCCTTGAATTTTCGCATCAAATTGAAAAATAAGGCCCATCGCCTTTTGGCAGGGTTCTTGCTCTCACCATGGCCATGGAGGATCTTATGCTGACCATACATGTCGAAAACCTGAACGACTTGGCGGTGGTTGAGTGTAAGGGCAGGATCGTAACTAGCGACGCTGTTTTCAAGCTTCGCGATGTTGTGCGAACCCAAGTAAACGCCCGCATTATTGCGCTGGATCTTTCCGAAGTAAAAGCGATTGGCGGTGGCGGCCTGGGGATGCTCGCGTTTCTCGAGCGCTGGGCACGCGACAACAATATTCAATTTAAGCTGTTTAGTCCCTCCCGCGCGGTTTTGGAAGGGCTGGTGCGCAACCGCTCAATTCTGGACTTCGAGATTGCGAGCTTCCACGAAATGATGGGCATCCTTTCCAACTCCGATAACACCTATAGCCTCGCTGCCTGAGCATCGCCTCTGCTTGGCGGACGGGCGATGCCCATTTGCAACTTTCCGATTTGCAACTTGGCAGAGCCTCATTCATCATCGAGTCATGCGTATTCGAACGGGGAAGTGGGGCTTGGTCTCCGCCGGAATTCTTCTTTGGGTTGCGTCGTTTGTAACTTCAACTCCCCTGGTTGTCCAGGCCGGGGATGACATTATCGGGGATGTTCGCGCTCAATTGGCACAGAACGGCTTTTCCGCGGCCGAGTCGCAACTTCGCACCTATAAGGCTCAGCATGGCGTCACACCGGAGTACCTCGAAGCCCTATCGTGGATGGCCCGCGGAGCAGCCGCGATCAAGCAGTGGGACCAAGCCGCCGCCTACGCCGACGAGACGCGCGTTCTCTCGGAGCGGCAACTAACACAGCAACCAGCGCACCAACTAACAAAGACTAAGCGCAAGCTCGACGCCGAACCTCATCTGCCCATCGCCCTCGGCGCCGCGTACGAAGTTCTCGCTCAGGGATTGGCCGAAAAAGGACAGCCAGCGAAAGCCGTCAGCCTGCTGCGCTCGGCTTTGGCGCGCTATGGAAATACATCCATTCGAGCGCGGCTCCAGAAGGACCTCAACCTGCTGACTCTGGTCGGCCAACCCGCGCCGCCCCTCGAAGTAACTCAGTATCTCGGACCGAAGCCGCCGGCGCTGGCGTCGCTGAAAGGTTCGCCAGTTCTTTTGTTTTTCTGGGCGCATTGGTGTGGAGACTGCAAAGCCGAAGTCCCCATTATTGCCCGCTTGCGGCAAGAGTTCGGTCCGCAAGGTCTGGTCGTCATCGGGCCGACACAACTCTACGGCTACGCGGCCCAAGGAACCGATGCCGCCCCCGACCAGGAGCGGGCATATATCGAATCCGTCCGCACACGCTATTACGCCAGCCTGCAGGACATGCCCGTGCCCTTGAGCAAACAGAACTTCAATGCTTATGGAGCAAGTACCACGCCGACTCTAGTAGTCCTGAATCGCGCCGGGCAGGTGGCAACGTATCATCCCGGAGCGATGTCCTATGACGAACTGCGCGCCGCGGTGCAGAAGGCAGTCGGCCGCTGAATGGACGGGGCAGAGCCCCGTCACCACACGAGCCAGCACAGCGCGACAAGCGGCTTAGCAGCCGCGGGCTAGAGCGCCGCAGCCTGTTCCCGCCGTCGCGCCTGAATCTCGATATAAACATTGATCAGCGAGACGGCCGCCGGCGTCACGCCCGGAATGCGCGAGGCCTGGCCAAGCGTCTGCGGGACGACTTTTCCCAGTTTCTCCTGCATTTCGCGCGACAACCCGCTGACTGCCCGGTAATCGAACCAATCCGGAATGCGGCGCTGCTCAGCCTTCTTCAGCCGATCGATAGCGCGCTGCTGCTGGTCGAGGTATCCCGCATACTTAATTTCAGTTTCGACCGACTTAAGCTCGTTGCGGATTTCGGATGAAAACCCAACCACAGAGGACACAGGGGGCACAGAGGAATTTCTTTCGAAAAACCTGGGCAGAAGATCCTTGAGAACCGGCGTCAGTTGCTCGATGGTAATCTCGGGCCGCTTCAGCAGTTGAGCCAAAGGCTGCCCCAGCGCGGAAGAGAGGTCTTGTGGGCTTGTTCCGTTGTCAGCAAAAGCGGTCGAACTGCGCTCGACTGGGACGGGGCGGAGCCCCGTCACCACACGTGCCTGTCCCCACGCGAGCAAACCCCGCTCGATCTGCTCCGTCAGCGCTGCCGTCAGCTTCGTCCTCTCCAGCGCCTGCTTCACTTCCACCAGCCGCCGCTGTTTCGCCTCAAATTCCGCCCACGCTTCATCCGAGATCAGCCCCACCCGCCGCCCATGCGGAGTGAGCCGCCGGTCGGCATTGTCGATCCGCAGGTGCAAGCGAAACTCCGCCCGCGAAGTAAACATCCGGTAAGGCTCTTTGGTGCCTTTCGAAATCAAATCGTCGATCAGAATGGCGGTGTACGCTTCCGTGCGGTCAAGCACCAGCGGAGGCTCTTTCTTCACCTTCAGCGCTGCGTTAATCCCAGCCATGATTCCCTGGCACGCCGCTTCTTCGTACCCTGATGTCCCGTTGATCTGCCCCGCGAGAAACAGTCCGGCAATCTTTTTTGTTTCCAGGGTGCGCTTGAGTTCCGTGGGATCGATCGAATCGTACTCAATCGCGTACCCAGGCCGCATCATCTCCGCGCTTTCAAGCCCCGGAATCGACTTCAGGATCGCCAGTTGCACGTCAATCGGCAGCGAAGTGCTCATGCCGTTGACGTAGATCTCGTGCGTGTTCAGGCCCTCGGGTTCCAGGAAAAGTTGGTGCGTCAGTTTGTCGGGGAACTTGACGATCTTGTCTTCAATCGAGGGACAGTAACGCGGCCCCGTCGAATGAATCTGTCCGCTGTACATCGGCGAACGATGCACGTTCTCGCGAATGATGCGATGCGTCTCTTCGGTGGTAAAGGCGATGTAGCACGGCACCTGCGAGTCGTGATGCGCAACCCTCCGGGTGCGAAAGCTGAACGGAGTCGGATCCACATCGCCCGGCTGCTGCTCGAACCGCGCCCAGTCAATCGTGCGCCCGTCGAGCCGCGGAGGCGTCCCGGTTTTGAGCCGGCATCCGCGCAGGCCAAGCTTCTTGAGCGCTTCGCCCAGCAGAACCGCTGCCGGTTCTCCCGAACGTCCCGCCGGATACTGCTGCTCGCCGCAGTGAATCAGCCCGTTAAGAAAAGTCCCAGTAGTAATGATGACCGCATCCGCCGAAACGCGGCGCCCATCGCGCAGCACGATGCCGCGGATACAGTTGTTAGTCGTCAGTCGTTGGTCGTCAGCAAATGAACAGTCGTTGGTCGTTAGTCGTCGGTCGTTGGCAAGTACGCCGCCATCCTCACCGAAAACCGCGAACGACGAACGACCATCGACTAACGACTCCACCACTACATCCACCACTTCCGCCTGCTTGATCTTCAGATTCTCCTGCAACTCCAGCACTTCGCGCATCTTTAGGCGGTAGGCCTGCTTGCAGCACTGCGCCCGCGGCGACCAGACGGCGGGTCCACGCGAAGTGTTGAGCAGGCGGAATTGAATTCCGACTGCGTCCGTGATTTCGCCCATGATGCCGCCCAGCGCATCCACTTCGCGCACCAGGTGCCCCTTCGCGATGCCGCCAACGGCTGGGTTACACGACATCTGCGCGATCAGATCGACATTCAGCGTATAGAGCGCCGTCTTCAGCCCCATGCGAGCCGCCGCCATGGCCGCTTCGCATCCCGCATGGCCAGCGCCCACCACCACCACCTCGAAATGTTCGTCAAACGCCTGCATGTACGCTTGTTCAACCCCAAACAACGGAGGGAGCACTGCTTGGTTCAATTGTAGCAATGTTCTTCTCTCAGACATCTCTCAGACATCTCTCAGGCGGGGAGCGTAGCCCGGGCACTGGTTTCTAACGCCGCGTCCTTGTGATTCGCCGGTCCCGACGGTATAGTTAAGAGTTATCGGAGTAAATCATGGAAACTAAAGTCATGGAAACAAAGCCCTTTGTGTCTCTACTCGAAGAACGCATTCATCGCTACGACTTGCTCTGTCATCCCTTTTACAAGGCCTGGTCGGCGGGCGAACTGACCCGCGACGATCTGCGCGCCTACGCCCAGGATTACTACTCCCACGTGGAGGCGTTCCCGGGCTATCTGGCGCAGCTTGCCGTCCGGCTGGAAGAAGGCGAACTGCGCCGCGCCGTTCTCGCCAACATGGCCGATGAGAAGGGCGGCGAAGATTCCTTCGTCGAGCCGGAACGTTCGCACTCGGAACTGTGGCTCGATTTTGTCGAAGGCGTGGGTGGAAGCCGCATGCCGAAACGGCGGCCGGTTGCGGGAGTTCGCAAGCTTATCTCCTGGTTCCAGCGTGTCGCCGGCGAAGGCACTCCGGAAGAGGCGCTGGCGGCTTTCTATGCCTACGAATCGCAGGTGCCGCGCTTGGCGCAAGAGAAAGACCGCGTCCTCGGTGAACTCTACGGCGCCGATGAGAAGACCCGCGGCTATTTCACGCTGCACGCCACCGCCGACGTGTATCACGCGCAGGTGTGGCGCACGCAACTGGAGAAGAGGGTCAAGGCCAATCCGGAGACTGCCGAAAAAGCATTGGCTGCCGCCGAGAAAGCGGCCAAAGCTTTATGGACCGTGCTGGATGGCTTCGAGGCGCGCCGCATGGAACGGGTGGCGGCGTAGTTCAAAATCAGAAGTAAGAAGTCAGATTGCAGAAGTGAAAATTCTTCGCGTTGGCGCGCGTGGAAATCGTAGCTTCTACCACCGCCGTCTCTGCACCCCCATGCCACGACCCATCCCTATTGGCGTGCGCGGCGAGGCGGCTGAAACCGTCGAACTGAAGCACACCATCGCCGCAGATCATCCGGAGTTGCCACCCGTGTATTCGACTCCCGACATGATTCGCTTGATGGAAACGGCCTGCTTCCATGCTCTGCAACCGTTTTGCGATGAGGGTGAAATCACGGTGGGGATCTCGATCCACGTCGAACACCTCGCGGCCAGCGCAATCGGAGTGCGAATTCAAGCCGAGGCGGAGCTGGAATCGTTCGACGGGCGCTTCTATATCATGCGGGTCCGCGCCCACGACGGCACGCAGGAGATCGGGAGCGGCACGGTCGGGCGCGCCGTGGTGCACGTACCCAGTTTCGTCAAGCGCATGCGCGATAAAGCTAGCGGCGGTTAAGCTACTTCCATCGCAACCATGTGGGGACGGGGCTTCGCCCGTCCAAGCGGGGCCCTTCGGCTCCGCTCAGGACAGGCTCCGCCCCGCCTCCACACGAGCCCATCTCATGCGTTGATCAAATGCATCATGTCTTCCGGGTAGCGCGATCCCGAGGCGGCGCCCGAGGGAAAGACTTCGTTCAGGCGGCGCAGGTCATCCGGAGTCAGTTTCAAATCCACCGCCGCAGCGTTCTCTTCGAGATACTTACGGCGTTTCGTGCCGGGAATCGGGACAATGTCGTCACCCTGCGCCAGCACCCAGGCGAGCGCCAATTGTGAGGGCTGACACTTTTTTTCGCGCGCGATCTCTTTCACTTTCTTTACCAGATCCAGATTCTTCCGAAAGTTTTCCCCCTGGAAGCGCGGCGACAAACGGCGATAATCATCCGCCGCCAGGTCTTCGAGCTTCTTGAACTGGCCGGTAAGAAACCCTCGTCCGAGCGGGCTGTAGGCGACAAAACCGATTCCGAGTTCGCGGCAGACCGCCAGGATTTCCTCTTCCGGATCGCGCGTCCACAGCGAATACTCAGTCTGCAGCGCCGCTATGGGATGCACTTTCACCGCGCGCCGCAGCGTCTTTTCGCCCGCCTCTGAAAGGCCGAGATAGCGTACCTTGCCTTCCTTGACTAATTCCGCCATAGCGCCCACCGTTTCCTCAATCGGCGTCTCCGGATCGACGCGGTGCTGATAATAGAGGTCAATGTGTTCGACGCCCAGCCGCTGCAAACTTCCTTCGCAGCATTTCTTCACGTAGTCGGGCTTGCCATTGACGCCGCGAACATTAGGGTTCGTGGGATCGCGCACAATGCCGAACTTTGTAGCCAGCACGACTTGGTCGCGCTTGCCCTTGATCGCTCGTCCGACCAGTTCTTCGTTCTTGTACGGCCCGTATACGTCGGAGGTATCGAGCAAGTTGATGCCCAGTTCGAGCGCCCGATGGATGGTCGCGATCGATTCGGCGTCATCGCGCCCCGAGTAAAACTCCGACATGCCCATACAGCCCAGACCGAGGGCAGAAACTTTGAGACCGGAACGTCCAAGATTGCGGGTTTTCATGAGTGCTCCTTTCGTTGAAAAAAAAGCGGCTAGAGATTTGAAGATTCATGATCCATCTTTCTCATCTATGGATGCAACAGCCGCGGAGAAGGTTCCGGCAACCGAATGTGTGCCGCAAAATGTGTGCCACGAATTGCGACGCTTCCGCTTGCTTTGGCATCCTGTACGAAGACACACAATTTTTGATTCGCCTGCGCAGCCATGAATCGACCGCCGACTTGGTTTGAACGGAAGTTTGACTTCACGTTTCCGGTGGAGCAGCATCCGAACCTGTGCGCGCGTTTGCGAGGCACGCCGGCCCGGCTGGAGGAAATCGTCCGCGGCGCTGATCGCGATGTCCTGGTTAGGAAACCGCGCGAAAATGACAAGTGGTCGGCCCAGGAACATGCCGGCCACTTGGCGGACCTCGAACCTCTGTGGATGGCGCGGGTCGATGATTACTTAAAGGAAGCATCCGAGCTTACCGTAGCCGACCTGACCAATCGGAAGACCAGCGAAGCGCAGCACAACCTGCGCCCCATCGAAGAGATCCTCGCCGAATTCCGAAGCGCCCGCTCACGATTGGCGAGCCGAGTGGAGAAGATCGACCCCGCAATTTTCGCCCGCGCCGCTCTCCATCCGCGGCTGAAAACACCCATGCGACTGGTGGACCATCTCTACTTTGTGGCGGAGCACGATGACCACCACCTGGCCCACATCTGGGGACTCATCAACGCAGGCTAGCAGGAGCGCACTAATCAAGAAGTGACCTTAATCAAAGGTTTAGTGAGCGGTATCACTTCGCCGATTTCGACGGCGGAAACACCGGCGTCCTCGAGCGCGCGAGCGAGCGGGGCGGCGTCTTCGGCCGCAACCGAGATCAGCAACCCTCCGGCGGTTTGCGGGTCGAAGAGCAGCGTGCGGATGTCGTCGGGCACCGATGGATCGTAGCCGACCAGGCATTCGGCAAAGTCACGATTCGCTTTGAGTCCGCCGGGAATGTAGCCGGCGTGGATGCAATCGAGCGCGCCCTCGAGCACCGCTATGTTAGCGGTGCTGAAAACGAGGCTGACGTTCGACGCCAGCGCCATTTCGCGAGCGTGGCCGATCAGCCCGAAGCCGGTGATGTCGGTCAGGGCGTGGACAGCAAAGGCGTGGTTAGTCGCTGGTCGTTGGTCGTTCGCTGCCGAGCTTCGCTCGGCTGGGCGGACGAATGCGTCCGCCCCTACGCGAGCGGTGATTACCTCGGCCGCCGCCTTGTTCAGCGTTGTCATCGACTTCACGGCCGCGTCGATCCACTCATGCTTGGCGACGCCTTTTTTGATCGCCGTCGAAATTACACCTGTGCCCAGCGCTTTGGTGAATAGCAGCCTATCGCCCGGCTGCGCACCCTGATTGGTCAGCACGCGCTGGGGATGAATCACGCCTGTGACGGAGTATCCGAATTTCGTTTCTTCATCGCGGATGCTGTGGCCGCCCACCACCGTGCATCCGGCTTCGATCATCTTCGACAAGCCGCCGGCAAGTATGCGCTCCAGAATCTCGAGATCGCCTTTTTCGGGAAAACACACAAGTGCCAGCGAAGTCAGCGGCTTTCCCCCCATGGCATAGACGTCGCTGAGCGCGTTGGTGGCCGCGATTTGGCCGAAGGTGTAAGGGTCATCCACGATGGGCGTAAAAAAATCCACCGTTTGCACGAGCGCCGTCTCGGGCGTGAGCAGATACACGCCGGCGTCGTCGGCGTGATCGAAGCCGACCAGCACATTCGGGTCCTGTTGCCGGGCTAATTTCCCAAGCACCGTGTCCAGCGCCGCCGGACTCAGCTTGGACGCTCAACCCGCGGCTTTAACAGACTCCGTGAGGCGGAATGGTTTTGTGTCGGGCACGAGGACATTGTAGCGGAGGGGACCATTGCAGAGGTCAGAGGTCGGATTGCCCAAGCAAAGGTCAGAGGTTAGAGGTCAGATTGCAGAGGTGAAAACCCAACCCGAAGGTTCTTACCTCTGCAATCTGACCTCTCACCTCTGACCTTACTTCACCGTGACCTGCGTGACCTGCAGATCCGGGTACGCGTGGTTCCACTGCGCCGAGATGTTCTCAAAGGTCAGGCGGAAAGGTTTGCTCTGGCCGGGCGCGAGCGGCGACAGGTTGAGGTCCACGGCTTCGTCGTAGGGTCCGCCGGTGTGCAGAACGCGGATGGGAAGCTCCTCGCGTTGCGCCGTCTGCCCCATGTCGTCCTTGAACGTGATCTGCACCACCGCGTGGATGACGGTCTTATCGCCAGTGTTGGAGATGGCGCCATCGATATAGCTAACGGTGGCGCCAACAAAATTCTGCGCGGCGCTTGTCTTCAGGTCCGAGAATTTCAGGCTCGCGGCATACGCCGGAGGTGCGGCGGCCTTTTTTTGCTCGGAGCGGAGAATCAACGCCAGGACGCCGACGACGATCCCGACAATGACGATCCCGACCAGGATAGGACGGAGGCTGGACTCTTGCCGCTCCGTCGTGGGATTTGCGTTCGGTTGGATCAGGCTATCCATGGCGGGATTGTACTACCGCCGGCTGCTTAGGCCTGCGAGCTTATGCCGTGCTAGCGGGCGCCCACGTCGGAAGACGAAGGTTTCGTGGCATTCCCCGACAGCCGCGAAGGGCCCACACGGTAGTTGTCGTAGTCAATCGTCAGCGTGGCGCGCCCGCCGAGCCGTATGTAGCTTACAGACTCGTTGCGCCGGGGAAACCAGAAATCCTGCACCTTCATGTACTCATGACGAATTTCGCTTTTCTTCGTCCAGAATGAAGGATTCTGAGCTGGCTCGGCGTCAATGCGCGTCACGGCAAAATCGGTTCCGTCGACCCACACCTTGCCACGATAGACGTACTTGCTCCGCGCTTTCGGGTAGACGGCGAGCACGTATTGGCTGCCCTGGTTCAAGGAATTGACGCCCGAGGAATTGACGACGGCGGGCTCGTAGCCGATCAGCACGAAGTCGTAGTTGTCGCGGTTCAACAGCGTGCGGGCGTGCATTTCCGGTTCTACGGCTTCTTTTTCGCTTTCCAGCAACCGTTTCAACACGCGGTCGATGATCAGCTTCGATCCCTTTTGGGAGATGACTTTGAAGTTCTTGGTTGAAGGGCTGTCATACGTGGCCTCCACGGTCATTTCGGCTTCGCGATCGCCCGGGAATCCGCGATAGGAAAGGCGATATACACGGGTGGATTCGTAGTGGCGCAGAGCCCGTGCCCGCTCTTCATCTTTGCGGACGAGGTTGTTCACGACCTGGTCGACGGAGAGTGGCGCCGTGGTGATGGAAGGCGGGAGCGGGGTGGAATCGGCTCCGAACGCGCCCACCAGCGTGGCCGCCAGCAACGCCAGCAAGAAAAAGAGTCTGGTCGAACTTTGGATCGAACTTTGGATCGAACTTTGGATCGAGCTTTGGATCGAACTCTGGATCGAACCCACTACGCGCATGAAATCATCCGTCGAAGGA
Source organism: Terriglobales bacterium (assembly GCA_050013295.1). Lineage (GTDB taxonomy): Bacteria > Acidobacteriota > Terriglobia > Terriglobales > Acidobacteriaceae > Acidiflorens. Next base: position 4,869 of record JBEKFN010000081.1, on the reverse strand, counting down.
TCTAGATTACCACCATCGCAGGCCGTCCCCGAATGCTGGGCGGCCCAACGGCGGAAGTGGTTCCCACGTCAAGATTTCGGCACCTGCTCTCGGCAGCACCGAGCACATTTCTCGGGTAGCTGAGCGATTTCACCCACTTTCAGAGATGGTCGCGAAGCCCTCGGTAATGTTTTCAATTACTTGCGAAGCAGGGCGCAACGGGCAGTTAATTGCTACTCCATCAGACGAAGCAAGGAGCCCTCCCCCATGTGGATCCGCGAAAACGAAAGATCCGTTCATTGGAATTGGATTGCGATCTTCTCCTACACTGCATCGTTGGCTGTCAGCCTGGCGATTTGGACAGGTCTATTCCGGGCCGTGGCACACCTGGTGAAGTAACGGGAAGCTAAGCGGCGAGAATTGGCTGGCGCGGTGCCTGTGGCTGAGTCCGGAAGCAGCCGCAAGATGCGAAATCAATTGTCGTTTCCTACCGATCATAGTGCAGCAGCGAGAACACGTCATACTTCGCCAGTTTCTCGCGACCCCTTAGAAAATCAAGTTCGACCACAAACGCCAATCCTGCAATCTGTGCGCCAAGGCCGCGAGCCAGTTCCGCAGTTGCGACAGCCGTTCCGCCGGTGGCTAGCAGGTCGTCCACGATCAGAACGCGTTCACCTTTTCTGATGGCGTCCTTGTGAACTTCCAGCGCGTTGCTGCCATATTCGAGCTCATAGCTGATCTTCAGGGTTTCGGCGGGCAGCTTTCCCGGTTTGCGGACAGGAACGAATCCCGCGTTCAACCGGTAGGCGAGAGCTGGACCGAAGATAAATCCCCGAGCCTCCATGCCGAGCACCAAGTCAATCTCCTTGCCGATGTAGTTTGCCGAGAGCGCGTCAATCAACCGCGCGAAGCCGACCTTGTCCTTGAGCAGCGTGGTGATGTCGTAGAAGAGGATGCCTTTTTTCGGGAAGTCGGGCACCTCACGGATCAGTTTTTTCAATCCCTCGCAATCTACTGGCTCGGTCGACATCTGGGCAGACATCTTGGTTTGCATTTTAGGGTTAAGCTCCTCGAACCTGAAATGAATTGAGTCCCGCGACCGGCTCGGCCTCGGATTCTTCTACGTCATCCACGCGCGCCGCGCGCGGGCCTTCGCGCAACCGCGACCGCATTCCGGACAACTGCTCGCGCGTTCCCATGGCCAGCACCTCGACGCTGCCGTCGGGATTGTTGCGCACCCATCCTGCAATTTGCAAGATGTGCGCCTCACGTTCGGCAAACCAGCGGAAGCCGACGCCTTGAACACGTCCGCGCACGAGAAAGCGACGGGCTTGAGCGCGAGATTGATCGTTAGCGGAAGCCATCGTTTGATTGCAGAGGTCAGAGGTCAGATTGCAGAGGTGAAACCCGAAGCCGAAGGTTCTTACCTCTGCAATCTGACTTCTAACCTCTGACCTACCGTTAACCTCTGACCTTACTGCGCTCGCGACAGATACGTGCCTTCGGCGGTGTCGACTTTGATCTTCTCGCCTTCATTGATAAACGGAGGAACCTGCACGATGAGGCCGGTTTCGGTCTTCGCCGGCTTGGTCACACTCGATGCGGTTGCGCTCTTTAGGCCGGGCTCGACTTCCGTCACCGTCAACACGACGGTCTGGGGCAACTCGATACCCACCGCCTTGCCATCAAAAAACTCCACTTTGATCTGGAGGTTCGACGTCAGGTAATGCACTGCGTCGCCCAACGTGTCGCGGGTCAGGTGGGTCTGCTCGTAATTTTCTGTGTCCATGAAGTAGTAGCTGTCGCCATCGGCGTACAGAAACTCCATGTTGACCTCATCGACGTTGACCTTCTCGATGGCGTCGGGCGAGCGAAAACGGTGTTCGAACATGGCACCGGTGCGCAGGTTGCGCAGCTTAGCCTGGATGAAGGCGCGCAGGTTGCCCGGCGTACGGTGCTCGACGCTGAACACGGAATGCAAATCATTGTTGTGCTTGATGATCATGCCGGGGCGGAGTTGGGTCGCTGGAATCGACATTGCTGGTTTACATCTCCTTCACTCTGCTAGGAATTCTGGGCAGCGGGGCAGGTCCGGGGTCCCCTGCAGGCCCGCCTTTGGCCTGCTGGGGTGGAACTCGCCGGGGCTTCCGCCGCACTTGGGATTAAAAGTTCATTTTACACAGCCGGAGAGGGTTGTGGAAACCCGCCCGCTGGGGGATTTGTAATTGGTAATTTGTAATTTAAACTTCTGGGAATCGCCAGATTTTCAGTCATCAATTACAAATCACAAATTACCAATTCCATATTCGGGTCTAGAATAGAGATCATCAGGAGGTTTATATGCGCATTGGAAAATACGAGAGTTCGGACGGTACGGTCGGCACAGCAGTTACTTTTCTGCTGATCGGGCTTGGCATCGGCGCCGCCGTCGGCCTGCTGCTCGCTCCGAAGACTGGGCGACAACTGCGGAAAGACCTGCGGCGCTCCTGCGATGAGGCCCTGGATACCGTCTCCGACTGGACGGACGAAGCCAAAGACCGTTTCGAGAAAGTGGTCGAAAAAGGCTCCGAGTTCGCCGACGAACTGCGGACCAAAGCCGAGCCGCTAAGCGATTTGCTGCCTGTCCGCCCTACGGTTCGGGCTGAGTTTCGTCTTCGAGCGTGCGCCTCTTCTTGTGCACATTGCCGAAAACAATGCCCATCGAGAACCGGAAGTTGTCCTGCTTCTGTTTGCCGGGAATCGAAAAGTTGGTAGCCGTCTGAAAGTAATCGGCCTTGAACCGCACCGCTAAACGCCGACTGACTTTGCGGTCGAAGCCGCCACCCGCCACTATCGCCCGGCCGGTGCCGATTTCCGTGACGAGAGATCCCGTTTGAGGGGTCGCCACGCCGCGTGCGCCCTGGTGCCCGTACAGGAGCTCGCCAAACGGCGTCCAGAGTCCATACTTGCGGCGGAAAAATTGCGCGCCGAAGAGAAAGTTGTACTCTCGCGTCCTCACATTGAACGTGGGAGACGGCGTCGGCTCGAAGAATTGACCCGATGGAAACGGCGTCGGCACGAGGCTCGGGATCTTTGACGTTCCGAAGTATTGGCCGCCTTCCAACACGAACCCCAGCCAACTGGCCGCGTTCGCACCCAGAGAAGCGTCCCAGCCCGGCAACCCCGCCCAGTGTCCGGCATTGAAAAAACCGGTCTCGGCGTACGTACCGCCGCCAAACACTTCGAAGCGCGGATACGGCGGCGCCTTCACGGGGATGGCGGTTGGGGTTGGAGCGGGAAGTGGAACTGGCTCGGGGACTGGGGCCTGCGCCGGAACTTGATCTGGAGTGGGAGTGGGAGTGGGAGCGGGAACCTGCGCCCACGACATCACACACAGCGCAGCCACGCCCAAAACTCCCAGGTATTTCCTCACGAGTCCTCCTTGAAATGCAGTACCCAGCTGCCAGTACCCAGCAAAAAAGCGATCCGTTTTCTACCTCAGTCGGCTCTGCCTCAGCCGGACACGTCAGCGCGTCCAGAAATATCGCTCCCGGTCTCGAAACTGGTTACTGGTTCCTGGCTACCGGCAACTGGTTCTGTTGGATGCGTCCGGCAAACTATCGAGTATACCGTGTGTGGCGTTGAGGCTCGCGCAAGCCTGCAGCTTGGCGGTGGAGAGCCGGGCGTCCCCGCCCGTCCCTCCACCGGAGGACTCGGTACAATGAATGAAATCCATGGAATTCAAGCTGACGGAAAACCAAGTGCGCGTGCTGGGGTCGCTAATCGAAAAGGACATCACCACGCCGGAGTACTATCCCTTGTCGCTGAACGCGCTGGTGAATGCGTGCAACCAGAAGTCGAATCGCGATCCGGTGATGCAACTGGACGAGGACGCGGTGCGCGACGCGCTCGAAGGTTTGCAGGAGCAGCGCCTGGCCGGGCCCGCACGCGGCGCCGACAGCCGCGTGACCAAGTACGAACAGCGTTTGCAGGAGGTGTTTAACTTCACGCGTCCGGAGATTGCCGTGCTATGCGTGCTGCTGCTGCGTGGCCCGCAGACCCCGGGCGAACTCCGTGGACGCGCCGACCGCATGCACCACTTCGAAACGCTGGAGGATGTGCAATCGGCGTTGCAGAAATTAATGCAGCGCGAGCCGCCCCTGGCCAAGGTGCTGCCCCGCCAGCCGGGAACGAAAGAATCTCGATATGCGCATCTGCTTAGCGGGGATGTCGTGGAAGCGGAAGCGCCGGTGCAGTCTCGCGCAACCGCTGAGCGAAATCCAGTTGATGCCGAGCGCATCTCACGCCTCGAAGGAGAAGTAGCTTCCCTGCGAGGAGAGGTCGGAGAATTGAGGGATCAGATGGAGCGGTTTCGGAAGCAGTTTGAGTAGGGGGCACATGCTTTGTTTTCCAGACGGGACATCTGCTAATCGAGTCGGAATGTCACCTCAATGTCGACCTGAGTCGCAACCGGCACACCATCCTTCGTCCCCGGCTTGAACTTCCAGGTTTTGACGGCTTCGATCGCCTTTTCGTCCAGCCCTTTTCCAAGCGACCTCTCCACTTTGATATCGCGTATATTGCCGTCGGCACCGATGACCACCGAGAGCACGCATGTGCCCTCGAACTTGGCTTTGGTTGCTTCCTCAGAATATGCCGGATCCGGCGAATAAATCACAGTAGGGGGACGAATACTGCCCGCCATGAGTTGGTGGCCGGCGGCCTTTTTGTACCATGCTTCCGCTTCAGAACTATCTTGTGGAACTCCAAGGCCCTTTGCGTAAAGAGATCCGATATTGCTTTCTGCCTGAGCGTTATCTTGATCTGCGGCCTTGCGGTACCAAACCATAGCTTTCGCGTAGTCTTGGGTAACTCCAAGTCCCTGCTGATAAAGGTACCCAATGGCATTCT
>JBEKFN010000080.1:0-12814 GCA_050013295.1 Terriglobales bacterium | reverse complement strand
CGGTCGATGATGGTCTCGCCATCCGCAACTAGGGCGGCGAGCACGAGCGAGGCGGAGGCGCGCAGGTCCGAGGCGAGAACGGCGGCGGCGCTGAGCGGAGTTCCACCCCGGACGATGGCCCGGCGGCCTTCGATCTTGATGTTGGCGCCCATGCGCACCAGTTCTTGCGCGTGCATGAAGCGGTTCTCGAAAATATTTTCCGTGATGATCGAGGTGCCTTCGGCCTGCGTGGCGAGCGCCATGTATTGCGCCTGCATGTCGGTGGGGAAGCCGGGATATTCTTCGGTGTTCAGGTCGGCGGCTTGGTGCGGCTGATCTCCCATGACGCGGACGGAGTCGGCTTTCACCGCCGTTTTCACGCCGGTTTCCGCCAACTTTTGCAGAATGGCGGTGAGGTGCGCGGGATCGCATGCGGCGACGTTGAGGTCCCCGCCGGTTAGGGCTCCGGCGATGATGAAGGTTCCGGCTTCGATGCGGTCGGGGATGATGCGGTGCCTGGCGCCGTGCAGCTTGGCGACTCCCTTTACACGGATCGTGGACGTGCCGGCGCCCTGGATTTTCGCGCCCATGGCGTTGAGCAGCGCGGCGAGGTCCGCGACTTCCGGCTCACGGGCGCAGTTCTGCATGACGGTCTCGCCATCGGCAAGTGTGGCGGCCATAAGCAGATCCTCGGTGCCGGTGACGGTAATTTTGTCGAAGACAATTTCGGCGCCGCGAAGGCGGTCGCCTTTTAGCGGATCAACGACGGCCTCGACGTAGCCGTGCTCTTGCGTGATCTTCGCGCCCAGCCGCTCCAGACCTTTGATATGCAGATCGATGGGGCGGGCACCGATGGCGCACCCTCCGGGCAGCGAGACGTGGGCGCGGCCACACCGGGCAATGAGCGGTCCCAGGACGAGCGTGGAGGACCGCATGGTCTTGACCAGTTCATACGACGCTTCGGGAGCGTTGAGCGTGCGGGCGCAAATCGTGGTGCGGTGATGGGCGCGTCCGTAGCCGAGTTCCACTTCGGCGCCCATTGCCGCGAGGAGTTTGCGCGTGGTCTCGATGTCGCGCACCTGCGGGATGTTTTCGAGAATCACTGGCTCGTCGGTGAGCAAGGCCGCCGCCATGCAAGGGAGTGCGGCGTTCTTCGCGCCACTGATGCGCACCGTGCCGAGCAGCGGGTTGCCGCCGCGGATTACGAGCTTATCCATAGATAAAGTGGCTCCTGAAAAACTGCGCCGATCTCATTCTAACTATGATTTCAGGACGGCGGCGGCTAGAACGGTCGAGCGGAGTTTCGTTCGTAACGACGAAAAAGCTAACCACCGGGGGCACAGAGAGGCACAGGGAAAGCGCCACCTGGCTACATGGGCTTTGCCAGCCCTATCGCCCTGCGCACTTGACCCTGGGATTCTCTTAGGGCAACTGCTGCTTGAGCGTGGCTGACCCCAGCCTTGGCCATCACCAAGGCTGCGGGGACGCGACCTTCTGCGGCGGCGAGGAGTTTGCGCGCTGCTTGGGGGGCGAGTCCGGCGGCTTTTTCCAGGATGCCCACTCCGCGTTCGACTAACTTCTCATTCTTCGGGTGGACGTTGACCATCAGATTGCCGTAGACGTAGCCGAGACGGGTCATGGCCCCGGTTGTGAGCATGTTCAGGATCATCTTCTGCGCGGTGCCAGCTTTCATGCGCGTGGAGCCCGCGACCACTTCCGCACCGACCTTCGCCACGATGGCCACGTGCGCGGCTTTGCCCAGCGGGGATTTCGGGTTGCAGACGACGGCAACGGTTTTCGCGCCGTGCGCGCGCGCATATTCAATGGCGGCGATCGTGAAGGGAGTGCGCCCGCTGGCAGCGATGCCTACGATGACATCCTTGCTCGTCGGCATCTTCTTCGCGATGGCTTTGCGGCCGCGCGCGCGCGAGTCTTCGTCGGCTTCTACGGCTGCGCCCAGCGCTTTTGGGCCGCCGGCGATGATGAATTGCACCATGCGCGGGCTGACGTCAAAGGTGGGTGGGCATTCGACGGCGTCGAGGGCGGCGATGCGTCCGCTGGTACCGGTGCCGACGTAGATGAGGCGCCCGCGTTGCGAGAGCGCCGCGGCGATCAGATCGATCGCCTGCGCGATTTGCCGCAGAGCCCCCTTCACGGCACGAGCGACCTTGGCATCTTCACGGTTGATGATGCGGGCGATTTCGAGCGCCGATTTACGATCGAGATCGGCGGAGGCGAAGTTCGTTTTCTCGGTCCCGAGGCGGCGGAGTTCTATTCTGCTTGCTTTACGATTCGAAGCTTTGCGTTTCACGTTCGCTTCCCCAAGTCTTCAATCACCGCGTCGCAAAACGCCGGGCGTACCTGTTTGATGGCCTCGTTCTGGCAGTCGGGCCAGGTGCGATTGGTGAGCAAAGTTATCGAAAGTTGACGCTCCGCGTCGATCCACAGGGATGTGCCGGTGTAACCGAGATGCCCGAAGGAACGCGGCGAAAAGTATCTTCCGGATTGCGAGGGAAGCGAGGGCGTGTCCCAGCCGAGCGCTCGGGAAGTGCCTTCGGGGGCGGATTCCCGGCGCGAAAAGAGTTCGACGGTCGTGAAGCGGAGGATGGGGTATCCGCCGTTGAGCATGGCGTGGGCGAAGATGGCTAGATCTTCGGCGGTGGAGAACAGCCCGGCGTGTCCGGCAATGCCGCCGAGGACGCTTGCATTCTCGTCCTGCACCTCGCCTTGAATGATGCGGCGGCGGAAGGTGCGATCGTCGGCGGTTGGCGGGATCGAGTCCTTCAAGGCGCGCGTAGGATTGAAAGTCGTGTTAGTCATGCCGAGCGGACCGAAGATTTCGCGCTGGCAGAACGCGTCGAAGGTTTCGTCCGCGAGGCGTTCAAGGATGACGCCGAGAATGATGAAGCCGACGTCGCTATATTCGGCGCGCGCGCCGGGAGCGGCGGCAAGCGGAGTGGTGAAGGCGGCTTGCAGAAGGTCTTCACGAGTCTTGGCGCGAAGGAAAAGTTTTTCGTAAGCGGGCAGGCCGGAGCTGTGCGCGAGCAGCATGCGCAGCGTGATTTCGCGGCGGCGGGAGTCATGATTAGCGAATTCGGGAACAATGGCCGTGACCGGGGCTTCGAGATCAAGCAGGCCGCGCTCGTAGAGAATCATGGCCATGGCGGTTGTGGCGACGACCTTCGTGAGCGAAGCGAGATCGAAGAGGCTCGCAGTTGTAACCTCTGGCGAAGCTGGATCGTAGGTGAAACGGCCGAGGGCTTTGTGGGCGACGAGTTCTCCGCGGAAAGTGATCGCCAGCGAGCAGGACGGGAAGGCGCGGGCAGCGATGGCCTTTTCCAGGATGCTGAAGGCGCTCGGAAACTGGTCATCCTGCGAGGAGAAATTGCGCAGCAGGAAGGAAAAGCCGGATTCTCGATTCGACACTGTTGAGGTCAACGTGGCTAATCCTTAGAAATACCAGTTGTCAAAGTTGCGGTCATTCACATAGTTGAAGTGTTGCCCATTCTTGGCGAACCATTCCCGCCACTTTTTGATAATTGCAACTTGCGCATCACGTGGAGCCACCCACACACTATTCCGTGACATCCAAGTGCCAAAGAAATGAACCTGCCCCTGCGCGTTTGAATCAAGGAAGTGAGCTTCGTCTGCATTCAGGCTCGCTTTTGTCGTCCCACGAAAATCAACTCCCGTAAGCGATCGCAGTGCGCGCACAATCCAAACCGCCTCAGGAGCTTCACGATAGTGGCCGCGGGCGGTTGGCTGCAAGGCGGCAATGAGAAGTTCTGTTGATTGCTTTGGATTGCTGTAAAAAATGTCCAGATTATGCTCGGATTTCGGATGTCCGAGATCGTCAATAGCTGACTTGATCTGCGCGTCCGAAGCCGGCTGTTGACCCCAGCACTGGGTCAGCAGAAAGGACGAGACGGCGAACAATAAAGCGAGAAGACGCGAGTTCATTTTAGCCATTCTTGGGTTCGCAAAACCTAATGATATGCTACAAAGGGCACTCCCTTATGTCAGTTTCTTGAGCACTCTGCCTCGATTGTGTACAGTCACATCAAGCGTGAAACTCGCATCGACAATTCTGGCGCTTGGCCTTTTGTGTTGCGCAACAGCTCTCGGCCAGACTTCGCTTGATTCTCGCCTCGCCGTTCTCGATCCCATCATCAACGACGCCATCGCCCAACGGCAGATTCCGGGTGCTGTCCTTATCGTCGGCCATGACGGGCATGTGGTGTATCGCAAGGCTTATGGCAGCCGCGCGATTGAACCTCGGCGGCAGGCGATGACGCCTGATACGGTGTTTGATTGCGCGTCGCTGACCAAGGTTGTCGTAACCGCGACAGCGATCATGCAGCTTTGGGAGCAGGGAAAGCTTCGCATGAACGATCCGGTCGCAAAGTACCTTCCCGAGTTTGGCCAGAATGGGAAGCAGGATATTACGATCCGGCAGTTGTTGGTGCATTACTCGGGGCTCGCTCCGGACCTCGATTTGGCGAAGAAGTGGGAGGGGAAGGAGACGGCGTATCGGATGGCGTTTGAGGCGGCTCCGGAGCGGCCTCCGGGCGCGGCGTTTGTTTATAGCGATATCAACTTCGTGGTGTTGGGAGCGCTGGTGGAGCGGCTTTCGCGCGAGTCGCTCGATGTGTATGCGGCGAAACATATCTTCGGTCCGCTCGGCATGAAGGAGACCCGGTTCGTTCCTCCACATGCGTGGGAGCCGGGCATTGCTCTAACACGCGTTGCTCCCACCGAAGAGGATGAGAACCACCACCTGCTGCGCGGCATGGTGCATGATCCCACAGCTCGCCGGATGGGCGGCGTGGCGGGTCATGCGGGCGTATTTTCCACCGCGGACGATCTGGCGCTTTTTGCGCAAGCTTTGCTGGATGGCGGGCGAGGCGTGCTGACTACGGCGACGATTGCGAAGATGACTGCGCCGCAGCAACCAGTAAATGGCACGGCAGTGCAGGGATTTGGGTGGGACATTGATTCTCCTTTCTCCACTAATCGGGGAGAACTCTTGCCGGTCGGCGGTTACGGACATACCGGATTCACGGGGACTTCGCTGTGGATTGATCCCGCGACCAAGACATACATCCTGTTGCTGACCAATGCCGTGCACATGAATGTCGTGCCGCCGAAGGAGAAGGGAAGCGCGGTGTCACTCAGAACCAAGGTCGCGACGGCTGTGGCGGCGGCGCTGGCGCTCGATCCCTCCGAAGCCGAGAAGATGCGGGTGGCAACCATCACCGGCTACAACGAAATGCAGAGCGCGGCGCGCAAGTTGGCGGTGCGGAATGGAACCGTGAAGACGGGAATTGACGTGCTCAAGGAGACGAAGTTCGCGGCGCTGCATCCGGCCAGGGGCGGGGCTCCGCGAAGTATTGGGCTGCTCACGAATCAGACCGGCGTGGACTCGGAAGGGCGCCGGACGATTGATGTACTAGCGAACGTACCAGGGGTTTCGCTGGACGCGATTTTCAGTCCAGAACATGGGGTGACCGGGACGCTAGACACGACGGACATCAAGAATGCGAAGGATGCGGCGACCGGAGTTGCGGTGTATAGCGTGTACGGGGCGAGCGACGCGGCGCGGCGTCCGCCGATGGACGTGCTGAAGCGGTTGGACGCGGTGGTGATCGATCTGGCGGATGCGGGCGCGCGGTTTTACACCTACGAAACCACGATGGGATATTTTCTGGAAGCAGCCGCGAAGGCGGGAATTGAAGTAGTTATTCTCGATCGGCCGAATCCGATTACGGGGTCGTTTGTGCAGGGGCCGGTTCCCGATTCCAATTCGAATGCCGGGCGGGAAAGCTTTACGAACTACTTTCCCGAGCCGGTGCGCCACGGGATGACTTTGGGTGAGCTCGGGAAAATGTTCAATGCCGAGCGGCACATCGGGGCGCGACTCGATGTGGTTGCGATCGTAGGTTGGCAGCCGGGGGACTGGTTCGATTCGACCGGCCTAGCGTGGGTGAATCCTTCGCCCAATCTGCGGAATTTGACCGAGGCGGAGCTTTATCCGGGGGTGGCGCTGATTGAAGGGACGAATGTCTCGGTGGGGCGCGGCACGGATACGCCGTTCGAAGTGCTGGGCGCACCCTGGATCAAGAGCAGGGAATTAACCGCATACTTAAACGCCCGCGGTATTCAGAGTGTGCGGTTCGTGCCGATTGTTTTCACTCCGGCATCGAGTAATTTTGCGGGGGAACGATGCGAAGGCGTGAACCTGATTGTTCTGGATCGGAATACGCTGGACTCGCCGGAATTGGGGATTGAGCTGGCCTCGGCGCTCCATAAGCTGTATCCGAACGACTTCAAGATGGAGCGGATGGCGGATCTGCTCGTGAATCAGGCAGTGTTTGAGGCAATCGAAGCGGGCGAGGATCCGAGACGGATTGCCGAGGACTGGCAGGAGCGGCTGGAGGGATTTGTGCGTCTACGTGAAAAGTATTTGCTGTACAAGTAGCGGGCGCATAACTTTCGGCGGACGTGCCAACATGCGATCTGCAGCCCATGCTTCACTAACCCATGCTTAGCAGCTCGTCGGAAGCAGCTCACGGCTGGTGCCCGGACTCCTCAGCTACAATGACTCCGGGTACGCAGATTGGCGATGCAGCTGACCGGCACTCCGGTGGGCGCATCTGAGTTTGCAAGCTTGTCGCGAAATTATCCTGAAGAGGTAGGTGTGCGATGAGGATTCGTGCTGCTTCTATTTGGCTTTTGCTGCTGGCAGGGATAGGGATAGGGATAACGATCGCGGCGGCACAGACATCGCCGGCCCCAAAGGCAGCTGCGCCCGCGGTGGAGTCTGAAAAGCCAACGCTGACCATTCCAACGGGAACGAGGATTCCACTATCGCTGAAGCAGGCGATTTCGACGAAGACAGCTAAAGACGGAGACCCGGTATACGCGGAGACTGCCTTTCCGTATGTGGTCAATGACCGGGTCGTGATTCCGGCCGGCACCTACATCCAGGGAAGGATCGAGCGCGCGCAGCGCGGCGGTCACGTAAAGGGGCGCGCCGAAGTGCTGATCCACTTCACCTCGATGATTTATCCCAACGGCTATACGGTGATGCTGGGCGGCTCGGTGGAGAACACGCCTGGGGCGGAGAAGACGTCGATGAAAGATTCGGAAGGGACGATTCGCCAGGATAGCGACGCTGGGAGAAAGGCCAAGGAAGCGGCGGGCGGGGCAACCACGGGAGCCGTGATCGGTGCTGTAACCGCCGGCGGCAAAGGAGCCGGAATCGGAGCGGGAGCTGGAGGAGTGGCAGGGCTGGCGGTCGGAATGCTCTCGCGCGGTGCCGACATAAGGCTGGAGCCGGGGGCGTCGATTGAAATGGAGATCCAGCGAGACGTGAAGGTGGATGCGAGCCGGGTTTCGGCAAGGCGCGAGGTCATTGTTCGCAACGACTAGTGTTCGCAACGACTAGTGTGCGCAACGACCAGTGTCATGACCGCGTGATGAGGCATACGGTGGAGGGACGGGCGTCTCGCGAGCCTGCCCTGAGCGTAGTCGAAGGGTCCAGCCGGGCGGGGACGCCTGGCTCTCCACTGCAATCTTCTATCAGTGGGAAGGAATCTGCAGCGCGCGATCCAGGCGCACCTCGAGGGTCGCTCCTTTTTCGAGCCGAAGGCGATTAGCACGCTGGCTGGCCTTGGCTCCAGCACCTGCTCCTCCTTCGGAGTCGGTGCTGCCTGCAGCTGCGCCGGCGGTCGCGTCTTCGATCGTCTGCTTCGCACTCGGTCCCTTGCGTTCGATTTCACCTTCGGAGTTGGGCGCTTTGATGCCGTGCTCGCCGGGCACTCCGATCACGCTCGCGATCAGCGCGATCCATCCGTGCTTGGTTTCGATTTCGTCGGAGCTGAGCAGCAGGCGCGCGTGCCTGCCGTGCTCCACCGAACTGACATGACCCTTGATCTTCTTGCCCCGGGGAATCATGTTGCCGTTGGCGGAAATGAGATCTTCGTCCAGCTTAACTTTGAAATGTTCGCCTCGATGCAGTTCGGCGGTGTCGAGTTTGTCCTGCAGCCGGACGAGGAAGGTCGTGCCTTCCGGGACAGCGTTCGGCCGAGTCATGGGCGCGACGGCCGGATCCATTGCCTGGGCCGGAAGCGACATTGCCGCCGTCAATAAGAGCATTCCCACCCACGATGAGAGTTGGTTCACGACGACCTCGCAAATTTCCTGCCGCACATTTTCCTGAAACACCTTTCTGCCGCACCAATATAAAACCCGGTATGCCCGCCAGAGGCGAATCAGGCACGTTCTGGCGGGCCACCGGTTAATTCACCCCAGAACGGCAGAACCGTGATGGGGGCCGTTTGGATTGACTTCACTGTTCAGTTGGATGAGGCGATCAGGGCAAAACGATGCCCGCCGATGGGCAGGAAAAGCGGGTCAGAGGGAAGCTCACCTCTGAGCCCCAGCCAGCGGTGTCCGTGGTTACAGGTTTACACCTTCGGGAAAGCCAGGTTCTGCTCATGGATGTCCTTCCGCAGATCTTCCCAGATATTATCGGGCATTTGGAGAAATACCTTGACGATCTGAGGATCGAACTGGCGACCGGACCAGAGATCGATTTCCTTGCGAACCGCCTCAATGGATTGGGCATCACGGTAATCACGCTTGGATCTCATAGCATCCAGCGTATCGGCAATGGCGAAAATGCGGGCGCCTAGCGGGATCCCATCGCCCTTCAGACCACGGGGATACCCGGTCCCGTCGTAGTGCTCCTGGTGGGCGTAAACGATTTCGGCAGCCTCGGCGAGATAGGGGATTTGGGAGAGGATCTTGTAGCCCAGGTAGCAGTGCTCCTTCATGATGGCCATTTCGTCTTCGGTGAGCTTGCCGGGCTTGTGCAGGATGGCATCGGGAATAGCCATTTTGCCGATGTCGTGCAGCAGGGCTCCACGGGCGATCACCTCGATGTTCTCTTTCGGCAGGCCCATTTCGCGCGCTATGGCCATGGTGAATGCGGTTACGCGTCGGGAGTGGAATTCGGTCTCGGCGTCCTTAAGGTCGAGCGCACCGAGCAGGGCTTCGAGCGTCATGTCGTAGGATCTCTTCAGGTCAGACAGAGCCGTTTTCCATTGCTGGGTACGGGCGGCCACGAGCTCCTCCAGCTTGGTGCGATAGGCATCGTTTTCGCGCTTGAGGCGGCGATGCTCAAGGGCGCGACGCACCGTGTTCAGCAGTTGCTCTCGCTCGAAGGGTTTGGGCAGGTAGTCGTACGCCCCATTGCGCAGGGCCTGCAGAGCGACCTGAATGTCGAGGACCGCAGTGAGCATCACGATTGGCATGTCAGGGTAACGTTCCTTGGCACGTCCCAAAAGGGTAATTCCATCCATTTCGGCCATCATCAGATCGGAGAGCACGAGATCGAAGTCGTCATCCGATTCCAGAATCGCGAGGGCTTCCGTGCCACTGGCGGCCTGCCGAGTCTGAAAATCGGCCCCGCCGAGCATGGTGCAAACAATCTCCCGGATTGTTTCCTCGTCGTCTACCACGAGGATGCGGTCGTTAGGCATGGTGATGAGTGGATGTATCGCCTATTTTAGGCCACGACACCACATTCCGAAAGTAACCATCTGAGGACGGAAATCCGGCACCGATGGGCACCGAGCATGATATTTAGAAAGCGTAGGTGTTCGTGCGCCTATCTTTCGTGCGCCTATCTATGGATCCTGCCAGACTATTTGGGAATTCCGTTGGCATGTTGACCGTCCCCTGGTTGACCGTGCCAAGGTTGACGGCGCGGGAAACGGCCGCCCTGATCTTGGTGGCGGTCAGTCTGCTTTTCTTCCGCGCTTTTCGGGACCGATGTCTGCTGGCGTGGGCAGCGGCTTGGGTCGCCTATGGGGCATTCCTGTGGGCAACTGGCTTGGGCGAGTTGCACGCCGCGCCGAAGTCGATAGCCGCATTCGCGCAGGTCGACTTTGTGCTGGCGATGGGATTGTTTGCGGCTGCGGCCCTGATATCAGCGCAGGCGCGGCGAGCGCTGACCGCGGTGGTAGCGATCTCGTGGGTGTTGCTGGTCTGCGCCGCGATGCGGCCGCTGTATTTTCCGGATGCGCTGGATTCGCTGTATTTTCTCGATTCGAAGACCCTCGGGCTGGGGTTGGATGTAGCCTGCAGGCTGATTGCGGCCGGGGCAGCCATCCAACTGGTGCGTTACCGCTTCGGGCGTATTGGGCTGGGGCCTTTCCTGTTCGGCGCCGGGCTGCTGACGTTGAATCTGCATGGGGCTCCATTTACCAGCCATATTCCGAGTGAAGGTTACCTGCTGGCGGAAGTGCTATTCGGTTCGAGCATCTTGCTCGTGGTGCTGGATGACTCGCGGCTGCGCTCGCGCCGGCTGGCGGTCCTGAACGAATTGACGGTCACCATCGCGCGCGGCCAGAATCACGCTCCCATGATGCAGACTGCGCTGGAGAAACTGAAAGCCGTTGTGGGTGCGAAGGCAGCCTGGTTCCAGTTGATGGAAAGCGACCATCTGATACCAACCCAACACGTCGGCCTGTCGCCGGAATTTCTGCGAGCCATGGGGCAAACTGGGACGGGGCAAACTGGGACGGGGCAAACTGGGACGGGGCAAACGGGGGCGGGACAAACTGGGACGGATGAAACGCAGGCCCGCGTACTCCGGGAAAACCGGGCGGCCGTGATGCAACTCTCGGACATGTCGGAGCCGGAGCGGGAGCAACTGAGGAAATACGCCATTCATCACGTGCTACTGCTGCCGGTGCTGGGCAAGAAGTCTGTCATTGGGATGCTGTCGCTCGGCTGCTCCGGCAGCCGGCACCACACCCGGGAAGAGCTGGAGTTTCTCGAAACAGCGGCCCAAAAGCTGGGGATTGCAGTGGAGAATCTGCGGTTGTTGGAGCAGGTGTTGCGCTCGCAACACCAGTGGATGAATACCTTCGATTCCATCCAGGATCTGATTTTGGCGCACGACGCGGACTTCCGAATCCTCAAGACGAATCAGGCCTTGCTGCAGCGCCTGGAAAAGGCGCCCGCCGATGTATTGGGGAATCTGTGCCAAGAGGTTCTTCCGCAAAAGCACGCCTGGAGCGGATGCCCGTATTGCGAACTCGGCTCGGGACTGACGGAAGGCATGGATCTGTGTTTCGGTGGGCAGTCGGTGATTTCGACCTCGTCGTATGCCGAGCTGGGAGGCCAGCAGAAGGGCACCATCCATGTGGTGCACGATACGACCGCGCGGCAGGCGGCGGAAGAAAAGTATCGCATGCTGTTTGAGCAGGCCCAGGAAGGCGTGTTCGTAGCGACGCCGGAGGGCGATTTGCTCGACGGCAACGACGCCTTTGTCACCATGCTCGGTTACGGCAGCCGGGACGAGTTGATGGCGCTCGACATGCGGAGCGTGCTGCAACCGGTGGCGGAGGAGCGAGAGGCTTTTCGCAAGGAAATCGAGGCGCACAACTACGTGCGCAACTTTGAAATTACGGTGCGGCGCAAAGATGGCACGCTGCTGACGGTGGCGCAGAGTTGCTTTGCCACGCGCGATGCGGACGGGAACATTGAGCGCTATCAGGGCTTCGTTCTCGACATCACGGAGAGGAAACGCTCGGAAGACGAGATGCGGCGGCGCAATCGCGAGTTGAATGCGCTCAACGCCATGGCCGTTATCGCGACCCAGTCGTTCGATCTGGATGAGATCTTGAACCTGACGCTGCGTCAGGTGATCTCGCTGTTCGGGGCGGAGACCGGCTCGGTTTATCTGGCCGTGGAAGCGGATGGAGCCTACCGGCGGCGCGCGGGTTGGGGCCCGCGCAGTGAGGCGCGCGTGCGCATGGCCGAAGTCGTCTTTCCGGAAGGTCTGGGCGATCTGGTGATGCGCTCGCGAACGGAAGTGGTGACGCAGGATTTCCTTCCGCACCTGCCACCGGCGGTGGTGGAGTTTATTTGCGCAGACCGTCTGCCCTACTGGATATGGGTTGTGCTCTGGAGCAAGGAGAAACCGCTCGGCATCATGGGCATTGCCAGCAAGGAAGACCGGCACTATTCGGCGAACGATGAGAATCTGCTGGTCGCCATCAGCCGGCAACTGGCGACTACCGTCGAAAAGGTGCAGCTCTACGAGGAGACTTGCCGGGCGTACGAAGACTTGCGGCGCGCACAGGAGCAACTGCTGCAAAGCGAAAAGATGTCGGCCGTCGGCCAACTGATTTCCGGTGTGGCGCACGAGTTGAACAATCCGCTGACCGCGATCCTGGGTTACGCGCAACTGCTGGAAGGGGAGGGCCTTGCGCACCCTTCATCCGACTATGTGCGTAAGCTGTTCAAGCAGGCCCAGCGCACGCACCGGGTGGTGCAGAATCTGCTTTCTTTTGCGCGCCAGCGCAAGCCGCAGAAGGAGCAAGTGGACTTGCGCAAGGTGCTGGAAGAGTCACTCACGCTGCGCGAATACGATTTGAAGGTTAATAACGTCTCGCTGGAACGCGAAATTCCCGGGGACTTGCCCTCGGTGGTGGCCGATCCGCATCAGTTGGAGCAGGTCTTCCTGAACATTATCAACAACGCGCTCGATGCCATGGTAGAGAGCAGCGGCGAGGGCAGCCCCGGCGGCGTGTTGAGAGTGCGCGTCTTCAAAAAGGACGCCTTCGTGTGCGTGGAGTTCGATGACAGCGGTCCGGGAATCAAGGACCCGAACCGGATTTTCGATCCCTTTTACACCACCAAGTCTGTGGGCAAGGGAACCGGCCTCGGGTTGAGCATCTGCTATGGGATCGTCAAGGAGCATGGTGGGGAAATCGCGGCGCGCAACCGGGAAGAGGGCGGAGCGACCATTGCCGTCCGT